>MUGC01000114.1 GCA_002900535.1 Thermoplasmata archaeon M9B1D
GGAGAGACGACATCGAAGTAGCAAGCCTTCAGGTCGATATGGGCTCTTACTGAAGACAACTCAGTTATCCCCGGGGTAACTTTTCTGTTATCAACCAGCCTCACAAATAAGCTTGGTTGGTTCGCTAGGCCCTGCTTTCGCAACACGAACTGTTATTGTTCCAATTCGTGTAAAGCCACCTTTTACCCTTGCATTCTACAGGAGATTTCTGAACTCCTTGAGGTGACCATTGGGCACGCTTGATATCTTTTCGAGCGTGTGGCGCCCCACCCAAACTACCTACCTATCGGTGTTCCAGTTTTGGTTAGTGACGCGGCAAAAGAAGGGTGGTGTCCCATTGGCGCCTCCACCTTACCTAGCGGTAAGGCATCGACAGCTCCCACCTACACTTCACATCCGAAACCGTATCACAACGACAGGCTGTAGTAAAGCTCCACGGGGTCTTCGCTTCCTTCTAGAAGGTACTGGACTGTGCGCCAGTAAGTCAATTTCACCGGGCTTAAGGCAGGGACAGTAGCGCTCTCGTTAAGCCACTCATGCAAGCCGCCAATTAAGCGGCAAGGTATTACGCTACCTTAAGAGGGTCATGGTTACCCCCGCCGTTTAACGGTCCTTCGCTCCCTTGAACGAGATTTTCAGATACCGTCACTGGGCAGGATTCGGCGACTATACTCACCCTTTCGGGCTTGCAGTCTCCTGTGTTTTTAATAAACAGTCGGAGCGCCCTTGTCACTGAGACCTGCTTTCTTCAAAGCAGGCACCCCTTATACCAAAGGTACGGGGCTAATTTGCCGAGTTCCCTTGCCTTAATTAATCCGACACACCTTAGCCTTCTCAGCCAGAGACACCTGTGTCAGTTCTAGGTACGGATTACTATGTTACATTTTAAATTCCTTTTCACGGGCACTTGGAATTAACACCAACCCACCTAAAAATGGTAGGCTACTTGCGCTTTGGCCTAGTTCTCACCATTACGGTACTCCCTAGGCTTAATACGCTTGAACAGACAGACAAATCTGCAAGGTCTATCCAAATGCGTCAGAATTTAAACAGATACATAGTAAGTACAGGAATATTAACCTGTTTCCCTTTCGGCTTATTCGGTTAAGATAAGCCTTAGGACCGACTAACCCTCGACTGATGATCATCGTCGAGGAAACCGGGCCCTTTCGGTGGTAGAGATTCTCACTCTACTTTAGCTGCTACTTTTGCCAGGATTCTCGTTCGAACGCGGTCCACACGACTTCACAGCCGTACTTCTACCCACGCACGACGCCCCCCTACTCAATCTCCTTTTAGGAGTGCTTATGTATCGGTGATTAGCTTAAGCCCCGTCCATTTTCGAGGCATACAACCTCGACCAGTGAGCTGTTACGCTTTCTTTAAAGGATGGCTGCTTCTAAGCCAACCTCCTGGTTGTCTGAGGTTATAAACACTCTTTATCTATGACACTTAGCTAATACTTAGGGACCTTAACATAAGGCTGGGTTGTTTCCCTTTTGGACATCAAGCTTACCCCAGATGCCCTCACTACCTTGGTTCTACGATGATTGCACATTTGGAGTTTAACAAGGCACCGAGGAATTTCTTCCCCTAAATGCCCAATTAGTGCTCTACCTCACAATCCATCTCACCAAAGATCTACCTGCGAGTAGTCTCGGGGGGAACCAGCTATTGCCAGCCTAGATTGGTCTTTCGCCCCTATACCCAACTCATCCGAGCGATTTGCACATCAGAACCGGTTCAGTCCTCCACCCCACTTTCGTAGGGCTTCAACTTGGTCAGGCATAGATCGACTGGCTTCGGGTCTCGAGGTAATGACTACAGGCGAGCACACCCTGGTCCTTGTTGCCTGCGACCATTTGCTTTCGCTAAGGATACAACTTTACAGTCTTATCCTCGCCATTACCTGGAACTCCCTGGCCCATTATTCGAAACGGACGATAAGACACTGCTCCACCACAAAGTGGTTTCGTTGCTTTAATGCCTTATCAGTCTGTAACCATTTGATTTCATGCTCTTTGCACCTCCCGCAAGGGGTACTTTGCAACTTTCACTCACGCTACTACTACGCTATCGGTCTCGAGAAGTATTTAGGGTTGGAAGTTTATGCCTCCCATATTCACGCACGATTTCCAGCGCACGTTACTCTGGATACCTAAAAATCTTCCACTAGTTTACCTCTACAGGGCTATCACCCTCTTTGGCGCCTCTTTCCAGAGGACTTCAAGTTTGCTAGTTAGGAAGTAAATAAGTCCAAACTCCACATCTCCTAATGCTCTTCGCATTAGGATTCGGTTTGCCCTATTGGGTGTTCGATCGCCTTTACTAACCCAATCTCGTTTGATTTCTTTTCCTCTGCCTACTCAGATGTTTCAATTCGGCAGGTTCCTCCTCACATATGTGAGTATCACCGAAGTGATAGGATGTCCCATTAGGTGATCTCCGCATCAAAGGCTCCTTGCGCCTACACGGAGTAATATCGCGGCTTGGCACGACCTTCTTCAGCTCTCGAGCCGAGCAATCCACCAAATGGCGTAAATTCTGGCTCAATTTACGTCCAGGTTGCGTATGAAATTCCATCAAATTTAACATGATGGAAAACGATCATTGACAATTATTGCAGCCCTTCCATACTGCTATGTCTACGTTCTTGCCAACATATTTACATAGAAATATGTAAGCGTATGATATATTAATGGAAAATCGTTTTAATGGACCGGATGGGATTTGAACCCATGGCCTCCTGCTTGCAAAGCAGGCGATCTTCCGCTGATCTACCGGCCCATTAATTAGGACCGGTTGCAATTGAATTTAACTTAATATATTTTTTGATTTGATTCACGTGTGTTATTGGTGTCTAATTCACCCACCATTTTATTTCGTAGGAGGTGATCCATCCGCAGGTTCCCCTACGGATACCTTGTTACGACTTAACCCCGCTTACTAAGCCTAAGTTTGACTGTAGCAAAAACTATAGCCTCACTCAGACCCAACTCGCATGGTTTGACGGGCGGTGTGTGCAAGGAGCAGGGGCATATTCACCGCGGGATGTTGATCCGCGATTACTACGGATTCCAGCTTCACGAGGGTGAGTTACAACCCTCGATCCGAACTATGACTAGGTTTCGAGATTACCTTCACCTTTCGGTGTCGAAGCCCATTGTCCTAGCCTTTGTAGCGCGCGTGTAGCCCGGAGGATTCAGGGCATACTGACCTACCGTTGCCCTCGCCTTCCTCTGACTTATCGCCAGCGGTTTCTTTAATGTGCCTGATAAGCGAACTTACCAGTAGCAATTAAAGATGAGGGTCTCGTTCGTTGTCTGACTTAACAGAACGCCTTACGGTACGAACTGACGGCGGCCATGCACCACCTCTCGGAAAATCAGGCAAAGTCATCAGCTTGGCCTTCATATAACCGTCGCCTCCGGTGAGCTTTCCGGCGTTGAATCCAATTAAACCGCACGCTCCACCCGTTGCTGTGCTCCCCCGCCAATTCCTTTAAGTTTCAGTCTTGCGGCCGTACTTCCCAGGCAGCTTGCTTAACAACTTCTCTCCGACACTAATCGGGCTCGGAGCCCGACTAACATCAAGCAAGCAGCGTTTACACCCTGGACTACCCGGGTATCTAATCCGGTTTGCGCCCCAGGGCTTCGTCCCTCACCGTCAGACCCGTTCTAGCTAGACGCCTTCGCCACTGGTGGTCCCCCTAGGATTACAGAATTTCACCTCTACCCCAGGAGTACCTCTAGCTTCTCCCGGTCCCAAGTTTATCAGTCTACCCGGAATTCGAACCGTTAAGCGGCCCGATTTACCCAGGCATTTAATAAACCGGCTACGGACGTTTTAGGCCCAATAATAACGGCCACCACTTGAGCTGCAGGTATTACCGCGGCGGCTGGCACCCGTCTTACCCAGCTCTTACTCTCTATGCGTTTTAGACATAGAAACAGCTTACACTTACGTGCAAGCACTTGGGATTCCCTCATCGCGCTTTCGCGCAGTGTGAAGTTTTCGCGCCTGCTGCGCCCCGTAGGGCCTGATATCGTGTCTCAGATATCATCTCCGGGTTATTGCTCTCACAACCCGTATCCGTTGTAGGCTAGTCAGGTCTTTACCCTGACTACAACCTGATAGTCCGCAGACTCATCCTAGGGCACCGAAGTTTTCAGCCTAAGTACATTCCAGTATCCTAGACTTATGGAGTATTATTCTCAGTTTCCCGAGGTTATCCTCCACCTTAGGGTAGATTATCCACGTGTTACTGAGCCGTCAGCCGAGGGCCGAACCCTCTCGACTCGCATGGCTTAGTCGAATCCCAATAGCAGTGACCTCCGGCAGGATCAACCGGAATCTAGCACACTATTATCCTTTTTTGGAATTTAGCGGGTGAATAGATTTCACCAACACACGTCAATCGTCAGATTCAAGAGAGCGCAAGCACCAACTAAAGGGGTTTTTGCTTTTCTCGAACCTCCACATCCATTTTCTGTAACCTCGGACCAGAAAATGACCTATTCATAGAATGCAATAGCAAAACGTATAAATAACCTATATATAAAGGTTACATAAATTTTTCGGTTGTTTAAATTTAAAAAAAAATATAAATAAAAAAAGGTAAATTTTAGACATTTACTAAAAATATGGCTAACATATCTAATTATTAATTTTTTCTCTATCAGCATCATTAACTTTATCAGTTTTAAGTCTAATTGTTTCATTAATAATGAGATAAGTTAATTCAATATTTATCTAATAATTTTCAATTGTTCTAATTATTATTTTTTTGTCGCAGTTACAAGGTTATTTCATGTTGCAGCAGTGAAACAACCCTGTAACCTATATTGCGACTTGTTTGATACCATGGTTGTCCTCTTTTTCATACCTTTTTGACACGTACGTCTAATAGGTCAAAGAGGGACCCTTAGTGGTATCAATATATAGCCTTGAATTTGCATCTTCAATCATCTAGTTTCATGAAGACCTTCGACATCAAGGCAAAAAA
>MUGC01000115.1 GCA_002900535.1 Thermoplasmata archaeon M9B1D
CTTCAAAGATATGTACAAACAAGCGCCAAAAGTAGAGGCGATACATGCTGGTCTTGAATGTGGAATTATTGGTGAAAAATTCCCTGGGATGGCCATGATTATCATTGGTCCAACAATTAAATATCCTCATTCACCGGAAGAACAAGTGCAAGTAAGCACAGTTGATAAAACATACAAGTATGTGCTGAAGATACTTGAAAACATACAATAAAAAAAATAATTTTCTTTATCTTTATTTTTCAAACAAATATATTCAAAATTTCCACAAAATGCTTTTGAAAAAAAATATCAAAAATTGCTAGATATTATTATATCATTCAGGATTACCAACAAAATTTTTTAAAATATTATCTTTGAGATCTATTGCAAATTTAATATGACTTTCTGTAATTTTACTACGCTCAAGCAATGCAAGTGCATATGCAATACGCAAAATAGAAAATTCAAGACTCCTATAAGATATCCCTTCAATATTTGTATCAGAATTAAGTATGTAATCCCTTATCGCTTTTTTTATCCCTGGTTCATCATCAGGATCAATTCGTGTTTTCGCTGTTTTTGCCCAATCAAGATATGCTTTTACAACTTGAGAATAATCATTTACATTCTTACCCATAAAACTATCAATTATATCCGAGACATATTCTGATCTTTGTAATCGTGAAACACGCTGAACTTGAAATGGAAAATCAAAACGATCAATCAGTGGTCGCTGTATCCTATTAAGATTATTACAAGTCGCAATAACTCTGATTTCTGCTTTAAAAGCCTGACGGTTTTTACCCTTTGTAATAACATACCCTCCCTCCTCCATGGCTTGAAGAAGACCATTTTGATCCTTAACCGACATTTTATCAAGCTCATCAAGTAATAAAACCGATCCATTAGACTGAGCCAGTAAACCTGGATGTATAGTTTTTCCCCTAGCATCACCAACAAGACCTGTTTTTGATGTAAGTTCAGAGTTCACTAAAACTCCATCCATTTTTTGCTGCCACCAACTTAAAAACTCTGATTTACCAGTACCAGGACCACCATATAAAAGAATGTGCAGTCTCATCCGCATATTAGGCCTATCATTTGTAACACCCATTAAAAGTGCGCATTTACGGATTATATCCCATTGGACACCAACAAGATAAGGACAAATATGTTTTGAAAGAAACTCCAAAGGGTTTTCTTTTGCAATAATATTAAAATAATCCTCATTTGACATATAATTACTTTGATATGAGAAAATAAGTCACTCATATTTATTTTTTATTAATTGTAGATATTTCACAATACAATTTTAGCATGGTTTTTTGGTATGATCCTACAGTTGTATACATGTCGATTTTTTTTCCAAATATTTTAGCATTCTTTTGTATTTTGTTTATAGGAGTAAATGCGATGAAAGGGTTGCCATGAAAAAGATTTTGGCACAATTTTTAGCATGGTTTTTTGGTATGATCCTACAGTTGTATACATGTCGATTTTTTTTCCAAATATTTTAGCCTTTTTTTTGTATGTGGGGTGAGTGTGATGAAAAAATCATCATAATAAAACTTATTTTCCATTTATTCTATGTAAAAATAAAAAAATATACATTTTTTGATCGCTTTTTTTCCAAAACAAGTGTCTCAGGTAATCTTACTATGAGTAAAATTACCTAACAGAAGAACGCAAACACCCTTTTGCCATATCTGTATACAAAGTATAATTAAATTGCGCTATAGCGAGCGTAAATAAAATGAGGAAACTCTCCCCAAAATCCAAAAAGCGCAGATTTCTAGAATTTTTTCTAAGGAGAGAAAAAAATTTTTTTTTATTTATTTGTTAACCATATAATGTGGTTAACAAATAGATGAAAAATAGGAAATGCGCCTTAAAATACTAAAAATCAACAAAAAACCGCCGTTTTTTACTCTTTTTATATCTTGTATACGTAAATTGTATACACGATTTTTATTAAACACCAGAAAATATTTATACGGCTTTATAAAAAATTAATCGACTAAAATCTGTCCCTTTTTTATGCTGTTTTTACAAGTGTAAACAACCGTATACAAACATCATATTTTTCGGTTTTTTCAAAAAGATTTAGTAATTCATTTTTTAGAACTCAGAAAAGAAACATTTTTTATATAAATACTATGCAGGTGTAAATGGGATGGAAACATAAGCCACGTATTAATTATTAGATTGGATGATGAACTATCGGATAGAATGCGTTCACACCAAGTTCAACCGGGGCAGGTAGTTAACAGAGGAGCTTTTGCGTTATTATAGATATAAGCATGGATAGGAACCAAAAAAACGAGGCAGAAATATACTCCAACAAAATAAATGTTTACACTTATAAAAATTAATAAAAACTTATTTTCAAATTTAATCCCATTATTGATTTTTAATATTAAATTGTCCTATATAATATAATTAGTTATTACGAATTTTCAATTTTAATTGATAGTATCAAAAACTCTTATTATATTAACATTTTGACTATTATCATAAAGGTGATTGTCAACTTAAAAAATAATTTATGATAGCACCCCATTTCTTTTTATTGGGTATTAAAAATGGATGGGATGCTATCACACTTAGAGGAATTGTTAGAAGCTAAAAATATTTTTGTAAGAAACCGAAAACAAATGAAAACACGTTCTTTGGGAATACTTTTATATCATTATGGTCTTTCCCTAAGGAAATGCAGAACAATACTTTCTTCTTTTGAAAATATCAGCCATGAAAGTATACGTAAATGGTATCACCGGGTTGATACCATTTTCACTGTAGGTAAAACCTACAGAGAAACAGTTGCTGTAGATGAAACAAAGTTGAAGATTAATGGAAAATTGTATATTCTTTGGGCGGCAATAGATACCAGTAACTGGGAATTTCTTGGTGTATGGATCACCAAAGGTCGTGCATCAATTGAAACCTATAGTTTTCTAAAATTTGTTCTAAAGAAATGTTTTAATCAACCAAAGATTTTGGTTGATGGAGATCCATGGTATAAACCCGCACTTAATAGATTAGGTGTTAAATGGTAGCATATTACTTTTGGATTTCGCAATCCTATAGAACAATGGTTTTTCTTATTAAAACATAGGATAAAACTGTTTTACAGAAATTGGCCATATAACGCCACTGTTGATAGCACTCAACAGTGGATTGATTGCTTTTTATCAATGTATCACTTTACGAGATGCTAAAGTTGACAACCACTCAAAAAGTATGGAAAAATATAAAAATAATGATTTGATTTTTCTCCTTTTGAAGCGGATATGATCTAGTGGTTATGATATTGGCTTCCCAAGCCAATCACCCGGGTTCAAATCCCGGTATCCGCACTCCTGAGAAGAGTATGGTTTATGCAAATAGCCTTTTAAGCCAATACTCTGAAAAATAAAGAAAAAGATTGAAGCTTGGTTTTATACTATTTGGTTTAGTATTTTTACCATGAAAGGAAAACCCTGAATTAATCTTTCGAATATGTTTTTTAAAGTAATTGATTTGCTTTTCATTATACTTACTTCAAAGGATGACCATTCACTTTCACCACCATAAACATCCCTAGCTTTTGAGTGAATAGTATATTTTCCTTGCTTTAACCATATATGATCAACTGATACTTTTGAACCTGATTCACAGGGGCCTATCATAACCTCATTAGTACCATCACCCCAATTAATACTATATGTTACATTATCTTCATCTGGATCAATTGAAACAAAACTATATTCATATTCATTACCAAGTTTACCATTAATTCTGCCATAAATTAATGGGTTACCTGGTGGTAGATTTAATCCTTCATCATTATAACCATATGTCTTAAAACAAAAATCAGAAAATTCCTGTTTCAACCACCCAGGGCAACTACATCTTAACCACATATCACCCTTACTATAAGGATCATCAGTAGGATTACCTTCAGCATAACTCCACCAAAAAAAAGAACCCCCAATAACACCTGAAGTAGTTGTCAAAACTATATAATAAGTTGAATTTGGAACTACACTAACATCTGGAAAATCTGCATAAAACCAGTCTGAATTATGTTCAGGTATATCTGAATTATCAATAATAACAGATGTCAGATCCTTACCATTATAAATATTTCTAATTGAAACTATTAAATTATTAGGAGGCATCTCATTTCTCCAACCATATAAACTAACTCTAGTTAAAACATTTAACGTAGGTTTAAAAGATTGGGCAAGTATACAAGGAGTTTCTACTGCCAAATAACTATTACTGCAATATATCTGCTCTTGATCAAGATAATCATCAGAGTTAGTATCACTATTAACAACTGGCGTAAATATTACACATATAATCATGTAAAAAGTTATTTGATAAAATCTTTTTATTTTCAAGATTTTCGCCTCCCTTAACAATATATCTCTGATTCAATTCACAATTGTTAACTTAAATAAATAATCTAATTCATTTTATAAATAATTACCGATTGGATATGTTCAACGATTTTCTATCCAAATCAAAAACAAACTAGAAAAACAGCAAAATGTTAAAACATCTTGTAAAT
>MUGC01000116.1 GCA_002900535.1 Thermoplasmata archaeon M9B1D
AAAAATTTTCATAAAGGAGGCTAAAAAATGTTAAATGATCCACTAGCAAACGCGCTTTCAACTATGAAAAACGCTGAAATAAAAGGAAAAGGAACCTGTACAATACAGCCTTCATCCAAATTAATAGGAGGAGTGCTAACTCTATTAAAAGAAAAAGGATACATCAATAAATTCGAGAAAATCGACGATGGAAAAGCAGGAATATTTGAGGTACATCTCAAAGGAAACATCAACAACTGCGGAGTAATAAAACCAAGGTATCCAATAAAAGGAAACGAGCTAGATAAATGGGAATCAAGATATCTTCCTGCACAACACTTTGGACTTCTTATACTAACTACAACCAGAGGAATACTATCACAAGATGACGCAAGAAAAAATGGCATAGGAGGAAAACTATTAGCATACGTGTATTAATGAGGTGAACAAGATATGACAAATATACAAGAAGTGAAAGAAAAAATAATAATTCCTGAAGGAGTAACTGCAACATTAGAAAATGAAATTCTTGTAATTAAAGGAGAAAAAGGAAATCTTTCAAGAGTCTTTTCTCATCCCAAAATTAACCTAAAAATTACTGGAAATGCTATCGAAATAACAAGTAAAAATGTAAGACGCAAAGAAAAGGCATTAATCGGAACATATAAAGCACATATTAAAAACATGATAAAAGGTGCTACCCAAGGTTTTGAATATAAAATGAAAACTATGTTTTCACATTTTCCAATTAAAACAATAGTTGAAGGAAACGATTTTATCATTCAGAATTTTCTCGGCGAACGTGCTGCTCGCCATGCAAAAATCCTGGAAGGTGTAACAGTGGTATTGACAAAGAAAAAGTCGGGCAAACAGTTGCAAATATTGAACGTGCAACACGTGTTAAATATAGAGATATCAGGGTTTTCCAAGATGGAGTTTACAGAACCAGCAAAGGAGGCAGATAAACATGGTAGACGATAAAAAATCAAAAAGTGAAGAGAAAAAAGTAACAAAATCTGCTACAAAATCAAAGCCTAAAGCAGAAAAGAAAATCGCACATAAAAAAACAACTACAAAAAAAACTGTTGCTAAAGAAGAAGCAACTTCTAAAAATAAAAGAACTGCTAATAAACCAAAAGCTGAAAAAAAGATTGAAAAACCCAAAACAGAAACAAAGAAGACAGAAGAAAAACCAAAAAAAGAAGAGGAAGAAGAAAAGGTAGAAGAACCAAAATATAAAGTTAAAAAGAAACCTGAAATTACGAAAGAACTAAAGGCAAAACTTCAGATAAGAAGACAGATTAAAAAGCGTACACCTGAGTTTTTACGTGAAGAATGGTTCCGCTATAAGCGCATTTCTAAAAATTGGCGACGTCCAGATGGGATCACATCCAAAATGAGGATCAATCTTAAATATAGGCCTAGTAAGGTTCGTATAGGATTCAGAGGACCTCAAGAGACTCGCGGTCTTCATCCTTCAGGTTTTGAAGAAGTAATTGTTTATAACGTAAGTGATCTAGAAAGCATTAATCCAAAGACACAAGCTGCTCGTATAGGTGGCAGTGTTGGCACTAAAAAACGTATAAACATTGAGAAAAAAGCCGAAGAGCTTGATATTAGATTATTAAACTTGTGAGGATTGAAAAGATGACAGACTTAAGAAACCAGCGAAGAATGGCATCAGAACTTCTAAAATGCGGTGTAAATAGAGTTTGGATGGATCAAGATCGTCTAGATGAAATTGCTAAAGCTGTAACAAAAGAAGATATTAGAATTTTAATAAATGGAAAAGCAATCAAAACCAGAGCAATACAAGGTATTTCAACTAATAGAAAAAAATATGCTAAATCACAAAAAAATAAAGGTAGAAGAAAAGGACATGGATCTAGAAAAGGTGCTAAATACGCAAGAATGCCAAAAAAAGAACGCTGGATTAAAACAATAAGACCCTTACGGTCTTATCTTAGAAAATTGCGCGATGAAAAACAAATTTCTCCATCTGTTTATCGTAAATATTATATGAAAGCAAAAGGTGGTGAATTTAGGAGTAAACATCACTTAGAAACTCAACTTATTTCAGGTGGTAAAATTAAAGGAGGTAAACAATGAAACAGGGACCACGTTATCATATTAAACCACGTCGAAGACGTGAAGGAAAAACAGATTATAGAAAAAGACTCAAACTTTTAAAATCAGGCAATATTAGAATGGTAGTAAGAAAATCAAATAAAAATACACAAGTACAATTCGTCGGATACAAAGAAGAAGGAGATGATGTTCTTATATCTGCCAATTCAAAGGAACTAGTAAATAAATACAATTGGAAATATTCGACTTCTACCATCCCTGCTGCATATTTAACAGGTCTTCTCGCAGGAAAACGTGCAAGAGACAAAGGAATTGAAGAATGTGTTTTAGATATCGGTCGTAATATCCCTGTTAAAGGTTCAAAGGTTTTTGCAACATTAAAAGGAGCAATTGATGCAGGTGTTAAATGCCCTCTAAATGAAGAAAAAATACCAGATGAAGAAAGACTCACAGGTAAACACTTAGATGAAAAAATAACACCTGCTGTAAGTGACATCAAAAATAAAATCATTGGAGGGAAATAATGGCATATCAAAAAGGTAGAAGGCGCCCTGCTAGAACAGCTGAACCCACAACCATTAATTGGGAACCAAAAACAAAACTAGGAAAACTTGTTAGAAGCGGAAAAATAAAAACAATGAGTGAAGCTTTAAAATCTGGTTTACCAATCCGAGAACCAGAAATAGTTGATTTATTGTTACCAGAAATCAACGATGAAGTAATCGATGTAAATATGGTTCAGCGTATGACTGACTCGGGTCGCAGAGTAAAATTTGTTATAACCGTTACAGTTGGAAACAATGATGGATTTATAGGTTTTGGACAAGCAAAAGGAAAAGAAGTCGGATCAAGTATAAGAAAAGCTATAGAAAACGCAAAAGTTAATATTATTGAAATAAGAAGAGGATGCGGAAGTTGGGAATGTGGATGTAAAAAACCTCATACAGTTCCATTTGCAATTAATGGAAAGAGTGGTAGTGTTGAAATAACTCTTAAACCTGCTCCACAGGGAATTGGTCTTGCAACAGGAAGCGTAGCTAAAAAAATATTAACACTTGCTGGTGTTAAAGACTGCTGGGCGTTTACAAAGGGTAAAACAAAAACAACTGTAAATTATGCAAAAGCAGTTTTTAATGCACTTGAAGAAAACGCTGAAATGCGTATTTTACCCGATCAAATAAAAAAAGTTGGAATTGTATCTGGAGCAATCGGAATTCAAAAAGATGAATCAAAAGAAGAAATGTTACAGCAAGAACAAGCTCTTATAAAAGAGGAACCAGATATACAAGAAGTTAACAAAGAAACTAATAAAGTAAAGGAGGCTAAAGAGAAATGACGTATGCAGCTATAAGAGTTAGAGGAACAGTAAATGTTCAACCTAATATTAAAAAAACACTTGAACTTCTTAATTTGACAAGAGCAAATCATTGTGTAATTTTAAAAGAAACACCCATTACAAAAGGTATGCTTCAGGTTGCGAAAGACTATATTACTTGGGGCGAAATTGAAAAAAACAATTTAACAAAACTAATAACCAATAGAGGAAGACTTGAAGGTGATAAACCCTTAACTGAAGATTACATCAAATCTGCAACGTCTTACAGTACAATAGATAAACTTTCACAGGCAATAATAGATGAAAAATTAAAATATAAAGAAATACCAGAGGTTAAACCTGTTTTACGTCTAAATCCACCAAAAAAAGGCTATGAGGGTATTAAAAGATCCTTTTCAAACAAAGGTGCATTAGGCTATCGCGGTAAAGATATAAATAAACTTATCGAACGAATGATATAAAAATAGCTAAATATTCCAAAAAGTTTTTATATATAAGATATTTTATTTAATCATAGAAGAGGGGCATATTATGGAAGAAACGCTGTATAATATTGAAATTCATAAAAATGAAACTGGGTATTTAGGAAAGCTTTTTTCAGATATGGATGGCGTAAAAGAATTTAAAAACGAATATCTCGATCAACTTTTAAGGGATATCACAATAGATATGCAGCTTGCATTAGAGGAGTTCTCAAATCGAACAGCTGACTCCTTTGAACCCCATGAGATAGTAAAATAAGATCTAAGGGTAAGCTTTTTAAACGTTTCTAGTATTTGGTGCTCTTACTCGTTTACATGATACGGTGAAGTAAATTGAACTATACCAGATTTGAAAAAGCAAGAATCGTTGGAGCCCGAGCTCTTCAAATATCAATGGGCGCACCATCTCTTATTAAAATACCAAAGGATGTAATTGCACCTATAGACATAGCTATGCTTGAGTTTAAAGAAGATGCAATACCAATAACAGTTAAAAGAATAGAAGGAGCATAAAAAATTTTTGGGGAAACTTTGTATGGCAGGAAAAAAACAGGAAGAAGAAAAACCACCAGAAAAACAAGAAAAAGAAACAGCTATGGCAACTTCTGAAGAAACATATATGACATCAGGTGTACATATTGGAACCCGTCAAAAAACCGCAGATGTTAAGAATTTTATTTACAAAGTTAGAAACGATGGTCTTTACATAATAGATGTTAAAAAAACCGATGAACGGATAAAAACAGCTGCAAAGCTTATATCAAAATATGATCCAAATAACGTTTTAGTAGTATCCATACGTCAATATGGACAAAAACCTATCTTAAAGCTTTCAGAAAATCTAGGTTTACAGGTTTTACCTGGCCGTTTTAGACCAGGGACTCTTACAAACCCAAATTCTAAAGGTTTTCTCGAACCAGAACTTTTAATAGTAACAGATCCTCTTGCAGATGCACAAGCTTTGCATGAGGCAGAAAACATTGGAATTCCTGTTATAGGCCTCTGCGATACAAATAATGATACAAAATTTTTAGATTTGGTAGTACCTACAAACAATAAAGGAAGACGTGCCCTTGCATTAGTATATTGGCTTTTAGCACGTGAAGTTTTAAAACAAAAAGGTAAAATAAAATCATATGATGATTTTAAACCATCAATTGAAGATTTTGAGGCTGAGATTTAAATAGGTTTTTTATATATCTGAGTTGTAACCGTTAATGCTC
>MUGC01000006.1 GCA_002900535.1 Thermoplasmata archaeon M9B1D
TTTGATTTTAGTTATACCAGTTGTAACTGCTGAAGCTGCTTATAATAATCCACCTGGAAAACCAACTATTAATGGTCCTTCTTCTGGAAAAGCTGGAACAGCTTATGATTTTGATTTTTGTTCAAGTGATCCAGATGGAGACGAGTTATATTATTGCGTTGACTGGGGCGATGGATCTGGGGAAGTTTGTTTAGGATCATTTCCATCAAATACTTGCATTAATGAATCTCATACCTGGGCAAGTGATGGAAAGTATACTATAAAAGCAAAAGCACGAGATATTAATCAAGCAGAAAGCGACTGGGCAACTTTTTCAGTTTCTATGCCAAAAAATAAGATAATGGACATTAATTTATTTTTACAAAGATTCTTTCAGCGTTTTCCATTGTTTGAAAAAATACTAAACCAAATAGTATAAACTCTTTTTTCTTTTTTTTAACATTTTGTTGTTTTTTTAATTAGATTTCAAAAAAATCTACAATACTTTCAATATTTGGATTTGTTACACCAGAGTTTTGTGCTGTGAACATTACTTCTTGTAGAACTATATCGCTTACAAATCCTTCATATGTTCGATTTAGTAACTCTACATAGTTTTTTGCAATTCTTATATCGGGTGCATTAAAATATATAAGCCAGTCATATACACCATTCATATACATATGAGTTAAGGATTCAACTCCTAACTTTTCTATTCTTTCCATAAAATCTCTACGAGCCATTTTGTGAAGTATTTCTTTTTTCATCGGTTCGTTTGATCTTTTAATAAGCAAGATATAAGTTTTTTTACCAAGTTTCTGTTCATCTACTATTGCTGAATATCCCCAGATTGTATTATTCTTTTCAAGGTTTTTTACTATTCGCCAAACTTTTTGTCTTGAAAAACCCAAGGAGTTTGCAATATCATTAATAGATTTATTTGCATTTTTTCTTAACTGTTTAAGTACCTTTTTTTCATCTTGTTCTATTTGATCATAACTATTTTTTGGCATATGCAACAAAATAGGATTTTATTATATAAATATATTCAAAATGTTAAATATACTTTAACCATGATTTTTTACAGTGTTTGAAAAAATACTAAACCAAATAATATAAAAACAAAAACAACCAAACAACCAACAGATAGACGCTTATCAATAGGTCAATTAAAACATTATGTCCTAATCGTATGTGCTGGGTGTAGGCCGTAAGCCGCTTTGTATCTCAAAATATCTTACGAATAGAATGATATTATAGAACAGAAGACCAAGCAGATAATAATTATTAAAGTATTGGGAATAATCTCCCACTTTTTTTCTATTTTTTAGGGTTTTAACAATTTATTTTTTTTATTATTTGTTATTTTACCATTCTGATATGTCGACAGGATAATTTAATATTTGAAGAATTAAAAAATAATTATAGGGAAGATGAAAGGGAGATAAAAAAAAATGAGATATTTAAAATTAAAAATAATAACAACTATATTTTTAACTGTAATGTTATTTCTGACTAGCTTGAATATTACAGTAAACGCTGATGACTCTCCAATTGTAGAATACGATACAATATTTTATGAAGATTTTACAGGAGTAGTAACAGGTGCAATTCCAACTGGTTGGACAAGACCTGATACATTACGCTGGGGTGCACAACCATCGAGTTATGCAGGTGGTGAAAGCCTAGAGATGAGATTCTATTGGTATTCATCAGCAAATGATGATTTCTATTTGATAACACCTGAAATTGACACGAGTGCCTTTACAACGCTTGATTTCAGCTTTAGACAATATGTAAACCACTATACGACACTATATACACTTAAAGTCTTAGCTCTTATCGATGGCGGTGCAAATGAATATGAGATAGATTCATGGACGCCTACTGAAAGTTTCGGTCCAGTCTTAGAAACCTATACCTTAACATCTGCAGCTCATGGAGTAGGTGCATCTGACTTCCAACTTGCATGGGTCTTCTCAGGAGATTCATTTAACATCAATTATTGGTATGTTGATGATGTCGAACTCATTCCACCAGTGATACCCGTTTCTGTTGATATAAAACCTGGTACTTGCCCAAATGCCATTAATACGAAAAGCAGAGGAGTAATATCAGTTGCGATATGTGGTACTGAAGATTTTGATATTACAACTATTGACCCAGCAACAATAAGAATAGATATAAATTGCGGTGGTGTTTCTCCACTCCGATGGAGTTATTATGATGAAGCTACTCCATTCGTAGGAGAGCTATGTGATTGCCATGAATTAACTGGTGATGGATACCTTGATTTAATACTTAAATTTAAAACACAAGAAGTTATTGATAATCTTGGTCCCGTTGATGATGGTGATGTGATTACACTCTTTATATCAGGAAATTTAAAGGAAGAATATTATGGCACACCTATTTTAGGTTCAGATTGTGTGGTAATTAAAGATAAGTAATTAATTCAACTTTTTCTTTTTTTTATATTGTTTTAACATTTTGTTGTTTTTAAGGTGTTAATCAAATATTTTAGAATCTTTTCCTTTTAAAGAAAAACTGTAACCCAGTTGTAGTACCACCACCCATCTGAGATAATGGTACTACTGAAACAAGCTCCCATCCATCTCGACCTAAATCAGCTAGTAACTGCTCAGAATCTGATCTATCCTTACCTGACCAGAAAGATTTCTCTGTTTTAATTATTTTATATTCCCAACTTGCCATTTACTATCACCTTATCTTCAATTAAGATTTAGAATTTATATTATTATAACTTATTAGATCTTCTTAATAATTATTTCTCTATTTTGTTATAAATTTTGAAAGTCTTTTCTTTTTTACATTTTGTTGTTTCCAAGGGTTGTTTTTTTAATTTTGTTGCATAAACGATAATTAATGTTTTATATGATATAATTCATACGATATTTTAAGATATAGTAAATATCTTTTAATGTGGGGGAAAAGAATGAGGAAGAAAATAATTGGAATTTTTATAATAACGCTGTTGACTATTTCCGCGACGACAACAATAGCTACAAATATAAATAAAAATAATTATAGTAAATTAAAAACAATTGAACCGCTTGATGTACCAAATGGATGGTTAGAAGGAGCAGATCAATATCAGATAGAAAATATTTCTTATGGATTTGTTATTCAACCATCATTTCCTTGCGCACAAGAATTTAAACCTTCTAAAGAAACATTAACTGCTGTTGCATTACCATTTTTTAAATTTGGAGATCCTCCATCTGGTACTACAATAACAGTTTGGATCCGAGATGAACTTAATGGAAATGATCTTGCTACAGCAAGTATAGATACAGATAATTGGAGATTTAAATTAAACAAGGGAACATGGGCATTGTTTGATTTTGATGATATAGAAACGACACCGGAAGAATCATATTATATTGTATGTTCAGCAGATAAAGGTACTTTTGACCCTGAGGATAGCAATAATACAAATACTTTTTGTTGGTTTTTTGATGTGAGTAATAAATATGATCGAGGTATCGCATTTCAATCTAATGATTCTGGACAAACATGGCCTGATTTAGAAAACCCATTTGATGATCCTGAATATGTTGAATGTGATTTTACTTTTATAACATATTTCCAAAAACCACCTAAAAACAAATCAACCGACATAAATTTGTTTTTACAGAAAATAGTTCAGCGTTTTCCTATCTTGGAAAAAATACTAAAACAAATAATATAAACTAAAAATTCTCTTTTCTTTTTTTACATTTTGTTGTTTCCAAGGGTTGTTTTTTTAATTTTGTTACATATTTCATCGATAATATTTAATACTACTCAAAGGATTTAATTTTCTAAGATAGTAAATATTATTATATTTGTGGGGGAGTAGTATGAAAAAGAAACAAGTTGGATTTGTATTTTGTTAATAATAAGTGTTTTACCTGCAACAGGTTTTATCACATATGATGGACCTTATTTAGAAATTACTTGGCCACCTGATTATTATGAAACTTCTGTTTCTACTATAGTTGTTACTGGTTTTGCTAGTGGTGAGCTACCTTTGAATGAATATGGTTATACTATTGAGTATCCAGGTGGTGGGATTTTTTCTGAGTTTTGGCCCATTAACCCACCAGTTGAATATTACGAGTTTGAAATATCTGTACCTCTTGTAGAAGGCGAAGATGGAAATCTTATCACTGTTTATGCTAAGGATACGCAGAATAATAAAGGAGTTGATTCTGTTGTGGTGGTTTATATTCCTGGCGATTCACCACATACTTTTTCACAAACTAATTTTAATTTAGGTGAAAATTCCATTCAAGATTCTTCATGGGGTCATGTTGATGTAGTGTATACTGGAACTGAGTATTTACAATATTTTAATCTTGTAGTAAATAACAATTGGCAAATACGTAATGCTCCTTTGATGTCAACTCAAGGGATTGGAGTTGAAAATCATCTAGGTTTGATTTTTGATTTGGAAGTAAGTAACGGAACAGATGTGAATTTGATAAATGTTATAACAAATGTTGGAACAAGTATGCTTTCCTCACCACCATCAGGTTCACCCATGACTGTACCTGTAGGTGATATTGATGTAACAGTTGGGGGTCGTGGTGCAGAGCCAGTTACTGTTTCAAATCCAGAACCTATTCAAATTTCCGTTCCTGAAATTGTTGATAGAGCCTATAATCGCAATATGGTTAACCAAGACTGTGGTCTTAATGAATGTGTTCCAGCTGCTTTTTCTAATAGTTTAAGATGGCTTGATCAAATAAATGACAGTTTAAATATACCTGAAGATAAGAAAAGTATTCCTGCATTAAGAAATTTTACTAATTGGGATCCAATAAATGGAACACCTATTGATGGCTCAGATTGGCATGGTAAAAGAGACAATACTTCTGATTATGTAACAACAAGAAAATTTGAAATGTATCAAATTGATGATGTAATGAATGAGATAAAAGATGATCAGGACGTTGAAATAATGGGCCCTCATCATGGTGCAGTTGTAACAGGTATTTTAAAATTATCAGATGGGAAATATATAATTACCATAGCACATGATACAAATCAAGGACATGATGGAGGAACTGAGGAACAGATGGTTGTATATGATAGTCATACAGGAGTAGTAACATTTGGATCATATGGAATTGATACACGTCAGAGGTTAGACTATTTTGTTGTAGAATGTCCAAAAGGAAATAGCGAGAATAATCCACCGGAAGCACCTGAACAACCTAGTGGAGAAACAAATGGTAGAACAGGAGAATCTTATGTTTATGAAACGGAAACAAGTGATCCAGATAATGATCAAGTAAGCTATGGATGGGATTGGAACGGAGATGGAACTGTTGATGAATGGACTGAATTATATAATTCTGGAGAAGTTATAACTTCAGCCCATATCTGGAACACTAAAGGAACCTATTCAGTTAAAGTAAAGGCAAAAGATGAATATGGCCTAGAGGGAGATTGGTCAGATCCACTTTCGGTAACTATTCCAAAGACCAAAGTGATTAATATACCAATGTTTTTGCAAAAACTCGCTCTGCGTTTTTCTTTCTTTGAGAAAATACTAAACCAAATACTAATTTAAACTAAAAAAACAAAAAATCTATCTATTTACTAATTTTTTTATTTCAATTTTGATTAGTAGGAAGATGGAAAGGTCTTGGTGCCAACACCTCATCTAAAAATGAATGAGGCTTACAAAAACGTGTTTTTCTCCAGTTAAGTGCTGGGACTAGGCCGTAACATCTCCTTTAAAACTGCTCTAAGAACCGGGTTCTAAGACGAGTTCACAAAAAAGATGTGTGTCTTTGATAGAAAAATATAATTATTTCTATTGTGCTGTATAAATCTATTTAAAGAAATTTCGGGAAGAATAAAAATGTTCATATCCGTTAGTCAAAGTAAGAATTTTATTAAAATCATTTTTAATCTTTTTTAAATCTCTATCTGATAAGTAGACTTTTTTATTATTTTTGCATGGTAACTCTTTGATTAACCCCTGTAACCTGCAAACTATTGGTCGAACTGGATAAATTGTACAACCAGTATAATCCAAAAATGGGCATTTATCTTCAAATTTTTTTAAAGAAATGTTATGTTTTTTGGCATAGTCTTTGATGAAATAATTTTCTGGTTCATACCAGATAATTGGACCACAACAAATATGACAATGTTTGCATTTAAAATCGGGAATAACTGAGTAGACTTTATTTAACGATTCTTTTAGTTGAACTAAATTCATTATTTATCTCCTATAAAAATTGAAATAGTCAGTTTTATTAGGATATAATCTTTTTAATGTCAACTCCAAGTGTTTCCAATGCCTGTAAACCTTTATCATTTAGTTCAAAATCTTTATCATTTTTTTTCTGTAGCCACTTTGATTCTATCATATGTTCCAATAAAATTGATCCAAGATGCGAACCTATGTGTTCATGGAATATACCTAAATTTCTCTCAGTGCATACGTTTATCGTTTTTCTTTTTGAATCCCTAAGTTTAGAAATATCTATACCAATCATCTCCAGTTCATTACATCCTTTTTCTGTTATAATGCAATCATTTTCGGATTGTTCTATCCATTTTTCTTTTAAAAGAAATTTGAATATTATTTCCCCTAAAACCCCACCTATGTGATCATAACAAATAGTGACTAACTTTCTATTTTTATTCATTGTATACCTCAAAATCAGATTTTTTAGCGCGTGGGGATAGAAGTCTGGTAACATAACCAGCGATACGATTGCGGATAAGTATACTTTTAACATCGGTTAATTCTGCAACCTTTTTTTTGTTATGTTGGAAATCATCATGTTTAAAATCGTTAGGATATTTTTCAAGTAGAGCTTTGGCGATATTTTTAATGTGGATTTGTCTAATGTTTCCCAGAAAGACCACCGCCCATAGAAATTTTGTAAGAAGTTGGTAATTTTGATGCAGCTTTTTTAAGACCTTGTTTAGCAAAATCTATATTTTTTTCTAAAGTTTCAACTGTCATTAAAGTCTGATCAGATTGTACCCTAGCAGCAGTACCTACTGCTTTTCCAAAAGATGCTCGCATTCCCTGTGAAACACGATCAGCACCTGCGCCAGTTGCTTGTTTGTTTTCTCTAATTACATGGTGGGGATAAACTCTTATATTTAAACGATAATCAGTTGCTCCTGCTTTTTTTTCTAAACAACGGTTTGCAGCTATACGAGCAGATTCTAATGCGTTATGTCTTATTTGACATCTTTCATTTGCAGTGAGTAATATTTCAACTGGAAATTTTTCTGATTTGTTTCCCATGACAAATTGCGTGATACGTGATGGGGGAACTCCACCCATATATTCTCGGCGGGTATATGCATGTTGTTTTATGTTTCTATACATTTTGCTTGGTTTACGCGCCATATATAATCACTTTTTTTGAAAAATTAAGGTAATACTGGAAAGTAAGATTATAAAATTTGAGAGCGTTTTCCAAGGAAAATAAAGATAAAAGCTAAAAAATCAAAGTATTTAAAAAAAAAATTGAAATTTTAAGATAAAATAATTAAAAAAAATTATTTTAATTTTTTAGTAGAGCTATTTAAATGTATAATCTGATTTTTTAATTTACTTATGGCTTTTTGCTTGTCTGCCCCTAATCCAATGCCTTCTGGGTTAATTTCACCCGATTCTATTTGACTTATCCATTTTTCTAATAAATGTTTTTGTTGCATCATATTTTTTCCCTCCTAGTTGATTATTAAAATAAGAGATGAGTAGCAAAACGGGGAGGAGAGAATCTTTAGTATTGGATGCCCTCTTTTTTTGCACTCATTCTTATATTTAACGCATGTTTTTTAAGCATGTATAATAAATAATAATAAATTCAAGAACATTACTAGAAAAAAATAGTAAAAAATCATTTAAAACACAATATTTCACGGATTTTTATTATTAAAAACCTGAAAATAATTTTTGTTTTATGGGATTTCTAAAGGTGCGATAAATTCTCTATCCGCTTCTAAAACTGTTACAATTTCATCATCTTTCAATCCTAATGGTAAGAGCTGAGTTTTAATTATCTCTTTAAGTGCTTTATATGATGGAGCTACCATAAATATTGCAAGTCGATGATGGCCAGATATCTGATATACTCTTAACACGTTTTTTACCATTTTAATTTTTTCAGTAACACTATCTAAATCAGAGGTATTTATTGGATTCATTAGTATCATTGAAAAAAAATTCAAGCCAAGCGCTGTTTTGTCGATGAGTACAGTATACCCTTGTATTAATCCCTCTCGCTCCATGGCTTTTATTCTATCTCTTATTGTTGTTTCTGAACGTTTCAGTTCGATTGCAATTTCTTTATATGTCATTCTAGCATCTTTTTGAAGAAGAAATAAAATATTTTTATTGATATTGTCAATTTTCACAAAATCGTGTATCAATTAGGGTTATAAAAATAATAGGAAAAGGTTAAATAGATTGATAAAAACATAACATTTTTATCTACTTTTTTGCTAATTAATTATGGAGGTTATTATGGAAACTTACATAGATGTTTATATTAATGCTGATGGAGAAAAATCATCTATCATATTTAAAAAATTAACTGAAATTGGTTTAAAATATCATATTGGAGAACACGATTTTATATACGACTGGAAAAAGATCGCATCTATATCTGAAGAACTTGCACTTGCTGATAAAATTCAGGAAAAGTTAAAAGGAACAGGCGCTATTTTAAGATTTATTACTATCCGTTAATAAAACTATTATAAAAATCTGAAATTTAATTTATTAATTCATCTTCGATGTCCGTCATATTTAAAATATCTTTATTATATGAATTATCAGAGTAATTATACATTTCTGGATTCAATGCGGTAATACCTATTCTTCTTAAAATCTTCAGTTTATTATGCCCACTAACAATTCCAAATTTCCCATTTTCTTTTTTGAAGACAACAAGTGGCGACATTTTTATTTTTTCAAGATCTATCAATATATCCCTCCTAGTTTTTTGTTATTACGTTCAAATTAGTTTATCAAATTTAGGGGTGTAAAATAGTAAATTTTTCTAAAAAAACTAAAAAAACAAGGTTTATTTTTTAAAATGCGGCTATTTGAAAATTTATAATTAATATTTAAAATATTACTGTCGTTATTTTAGATTTCATTTTTTTCTTCTGTCAATCCAATAAAACCCTTTTTTCTTTTTTTGTTAAATTCGAATTATCAGAAATTATTTGGTTTTTCTCCCAGTGGCTCTTGTTTTTACATGAACTGAGAATTTATGTTTTTTAATATGTCTTTTTCCCTTCTTTTTCGTTTCTTCTTCTATAAAATCTTCGTCTGAGAATAATCCTTTACGCATATATTTTATTGGAAATTCTTTTTTCCGTTTTTTATACACTTATCTCACATTTTCTCTTATTTAATAATAGCCTAAAAACTTTTCCAGCGTTTTCTACTACTTGAAAAAATACTAAACCAAATCCTAATTTAAACTAAAAAAACAAAAAATCTATCTATTTACTAATTTTTTTATTTCAATTTTGATTAGTAGGAAGATAAAAAGGTCTCGGTGCCAACACCTAATCTAAAAATGAACAGGGCTAACAAAAACGTGTTTTTCTCCAGTTAAGTACCGGGAGTAGGCCGTAACATCTCCTTTAATACTGCTCTGATAACCGGGTTCTAAGACGAGTTCACAAAAAAAAGTATTTGTGTCTTTGATGGAGAAATTTAAATTTTAAACCTTTTTTTCTTTTTTTAAAAAATGAAATCAGAAAAAGACTTACTATTTTCGTCAATATATGATAACTTGTAGCATAGTTTTTATAAACTTTTAGTTGTTTTAAAATAATAGTCTTAGAGGGAGGAAAAAATATGATAAAAAAACAATCAATCGAAAATAAATTTTTTTCAATGCTGCTAGCATTAATAATGTTATCAAGTATTTTTATAATTACACCAAATACAATTGCAGATAATGGAGTATATGATTATGTAATCATCACGACAAACGCTATTGTTGAAAATAGTGAAGAACTTGATCATTTCATATATGCAAAGGAGCTTCAAGGTCATAATATTAAGGTTATTACAGAAAATGAATTTAATTCTCTTGTTGGTGACCCACCAAATGAAACACCGGAAAAAATTAGAAAATGTTTAAAAAATTATTATGAAACCTATGGGATAGATTATGCTCTTTTAATTGGTGACCCTGATCCTGATGATCCAAAAAATCCATCTGACCATATTGGTGATATTCCAATGAAGATGACTTCAAGTCAATATTGGTATTATTGGGACTGGTTTGAACCTACAGACTATTATTATGCAGATTTATATGGTAACTGGGATCTAGATGGTGATGGCTTTGCGATGGAATTAAAACCAACTAATAATCCACAAAGCCCTAATATCAGTATTGATCCTGATTTTTTCTCTATTCTATGGATTGGTAAAGTGAGAGTGGATACTCCAGGGTTATATAAATTCTATACATACAGTGATGATGGAGCAAAGTTATATATTGATGGAGATCTTGTTATTGATCATTGGGAAGCACATCCACCAACATATGCCACTGTTAATCTTACGATGACAACTGGATTGCATGATATTATTCTTAAATATAGAGAGGATGCTGTTGATGCGCAGATTGTTCTTGCATGGACATTACCAGGAGATTATTACCCTTCGCATATCCCTGGAGATAACTTATACAATGTAACTGGTGTTCAAGGTAATATAACTGGATTTTACTATAACAATGCAAATTTCTCTGATTATAAATTCATGCGAAATGATCCATTTGTAAATTTCTTCTGGGGAACAGGTGACATCGGTCCAGGTGGGCTTATTCCTGGTGGGCAGATCTCAGTTGGAAGGATTCCAGTATATGATAATGATTATTCGCAACTTGATAAGATACTACGTAAGATAATTGATTATGAAACTGATCCAGGCGATATTTCCTGGAGGAATAAAATTTTATTACCGATGGTGCCACATAGTGTAGATATTCCTGCTTATCCCTTGGGTGAGCATATAAAATATGGTATAGCGGATCCTGCTGGTTTCAGTAGTTATCGTATTTATGAAGAAGACTATGGTTTAATCCCTCCACCAGAAAAAACACCTTGTAATTATACAAATGTGGTATCTGAATGGAAAAAGGGTTATGGAGTTGTTACATGGGCGACCCATGGTAATTGGGATAGAGGAGAAAATGTCATTCATATCGATTACCTGAATCAACTTGATGATTCTAAACCAGCTTTTACTTTTCAGGCATCTTGTCAAACAGGAGATTCAGAGGTAAAAAATAATCTTGGGTATTCATTGCTTAAACAAGGTGCAATTGCAACTGTTTCTGCAACAAGAGGATCAGGTCATGACAATGGTAATCCTGATTGGCCTTTGAACCCATCTTTTGATGTTAATCATGATTTTGCTTATTATTATACAGATAAACTTATCAGTTATGGTCTTGCTGCAGGGGCTGCATTATATCAGACAAAAGAAAATTTTACAACTGTTGGAACTAATTCTTTGAGATACAATTTGTATGGGGAACCAGATTGTCATCTTCTAACAACTTATCCGAATTATAAACCTGTTGCTGTATCTGCTATAAATTATGTTGCAGATGAAGGTTCACCTGTTTTCTTTGATGGTAACTCATCTTATGATCCTGAGGGTGATACTTTAGATTACCGTTGGGATTTTGACAATGATGGAATATGGGATACTCCCTGGTCGCTTTCTCCTACTGCTTCTTATACTTGGTGTGATAATCGTTTTGGACAAGCTGAGTTGCAAGTTAGGGATAATCTTGGAAAAATTGATAATTTCATCCCTAGTGTAAAAATTAATAATGTTGCTCCAACGGTTAGAGTAGGTTCCGATCAAATTGTTAACGAGGGTGATACGGTCAATCTTTATGGTTATTTTTCAGATCCTGGATGTGATGATCATACTTATGAATGGGATTTTGGCGATGGTAGCCCAACTAAATCAGGTACACTTACTCCAACTCATTCATTTGGTGATAACGGGATTTATTTAGTTACATTGACTGTAACTGATGACGATGGAGGAGTTGGTACAGATAGTGTTTTTATCACCGTTAATAACGTTGATCCAATTATTACTGACTTATTTATAGATCAACCTAATCCACAATTTATCCTTCCACACGTTCACAATCTTATTTTTATTGGCAACTTAACAGATCCAGGATGGTATGATACCCATAGTGGAATATGGGATTTTGGTGATACTAATATTATTTCAGGTATTGTTAAAGAAGAAAACATTAAACCTAATGCAACCGGAAATATCACCGGAGAACATCGCTATAGTACCCCTGGTGAGTATACAATAACCCTTAACTTAAGTGATGATGATGGAGGAACTGATATTGAAACAATGCAAGTCAAAGTAGTAGATGAATTCGGAGCCATACAAGACCTTGATGATTACATTAAAAATCTACCTAATAATGCATTTATACATACTCCAATTATTCTAAAGTTAGTATTTCACTATAAAATATCGGTTATTTTTAAAATGCTTGAAAAACAAAAGTATGTAAAAGCAATCAATAAATTAAATTATGATATTCGAATTTTTGCTGATGGATATGAAGGAGGAGATCTTTGGAATGATTGGATTATTAGTCCTGATGCACAGAATCATATATGTATGAAAATCGATGATTTAACAACATATTTAGAATACTTAATTGAAAATCCTCCATAATGAAAATTTTCTAGTAAAAATATTTTCAAATCTAATTCAATATTATTCATTTATAGAATTATTATTTGGAGAATATAATGGAAATGTTAGTATGAATTAAAATATGATTTAATCTACTAGATTTCCAGCATTGTAAGTATATAATCCATAAACCTCATTATTTATTAATTCAATGGAATGTCCATCATCAAGTATATTATTAATTTCATAGGTCATCTCAACAGCTTTATAATATGGACCAGCTTCATAAACTGTTAATAGTGTTCTATTTTCATCTACAAATTCCTTAAATAACATAACGTGATGATTCTCACGTAAAAGAATATCTCCCATTTGAAGATTATCTATTGTAATTGGTAAGGAAAATTCTGAATTATTAAGAGTTCTAGTTGATTGTTTAGATGATAGATTCCAACATCGAGAAACAAAACCTGAACAATCTACACCGCATGCTCTTCTGGATATAACTCCTGTGTCACAAAAAACATCACCTGCATAATATATTTTCCCTTCAAAAGAATTCGTTCCAGTGTATTGATCCTCAAAATCAATAGGATTAATAAGATCAAATCCTGAGATGCTGCTAAATCCACCCCATTGATATGGAACTCCAATATTTTTTTCATCAGCTATCCATCCATACGTCTCTGGCCAGTCTGAATGAGTATCTCTATCTGGAGTATCAACATATTTAATACCATTTAAAACTGCGAGTAAATAAATAATTAAATGGTTCTGTACTAATCGATTTAAAATATTATGGAATAATATGTAAAAATCTGTTCTTGGCGCAATATTATTCTCTGTCGGATACCACTCAAAATTTACATATGCCTCTGCAATCTCGATCATTTTTTCTCTTGAGATTCTTCCATTTATATTTTTATTTAGACTTTCTTTTAAATCAATTCTTAAAGATATTTTACCATTTATACAAGGAGATATCAATAAACCTAGAAACAATATGGTTATAACTATTGAAATCAATTTAGAGTAATGTTTTTTATTCATTTATAAAACTCCCAAATTATATAATTATAAAGAGTCACCCAATTTAAAAGATTACTGGTTGCAACATTTGTAGCATTATCACTTGCTGGGTGTATGCCATAACACCTCTTTTAATACTGCTCTGAGAACCGGGTTCTAAGACGAGTTCACTATATTATTTGTGTCTTTGATGGAAAAAAATAAATTTTAAACCTTTTTTTCTTTTTTTACATTTTGTTATTTAAATAGATTATTTTTTTAATTTTGTTACATATAAGATAAGTAAGATTTTATATGATATAATATATTCAATGTTGTAAGATATAGTAGATATTTTTCTATGTAAGGGAAGACCAGAGTATGAGGAAAAAAATAGTTGTAATTTTTGTTGCGATGCTGTTGATTGGAACTGTTCTTCCTGTAAGTGGTAGAATTATATTTTTTGATAATGAAAAAACTGAAATAAATTTAGAAGATAATTCATTAGCTTCTGATAATACAAAGCTTAAATGGATGATGGCAGGTGAAGGTCTTCGTTGTCTTCGTAGTTATTGGCTTCATGTTCCACCTAGTTATGATGGTTCTACTGAAGTTCCATTAGTAATTATGTTGCATGGAGCATCAGGCTTCAGTTTTTCATACCCATTTTATTTTTTCAGATCTTGTTTTATGGAGGGATATACTGAATTTAGTCAAAAAGCAGATGAAGAAGGATTTATACTTTTATACCCCAATGCAAAGCTTATATTTGAATTTAGAGTATTTGCATTTAACCCTGGTTGGCTTCCAGCTTCTTATTTAGATAATATAGATGATATCGGTTTTTTAAGAGATCTTATTGACAAGATGATAGATGAATATAATATTAATCAGAGTAGAATTTATGTCACTGGTTTATCAAGTGGTGGTTATATGAGTTATTCTGCTGGAGCTTATCTATCTGATATAATTGCTGCTATAGCTCCAGTAGCTGGAGCGATTGGGGGTAGAGATACTGAGGATGAACCTTTTTACTATTGCCCAATTCCAGATAATCCAGTATCTGTAATTGCCTTTCATGGTACTAATGATTCTCTTGTGCCTTATTATGGATCTTCCATTGATGTTTCTGTTAATGAATCAATATCTTTTTGGGTAGAACATAATGGATGTGAACCTGTTCCAGATGTAAATATTAGTGACTCTGGAATAATTGAAACTAGAAAATACTTTAATGGTGACGAAGGAACCGAGGTTTTTCTTTATTCTACTATTGGTGGTGAGCATTGGTGGCCAGGGAATCCATTGAACTCTGCCCCTGGTGCTCAATGGTTGATTGATACTATACAGGAGATTTCAGCTACAGATCTTATTTGGGATTTCTTTGAGAATCATCCAAAACAATAAATTTGGAAATAATGAATAATAAAAAAATTTAATCCTCTGGGAAAAAACTCCACTTAGCAACTTTAATAGTATCAGTATATTTGTAATTTTTTATTGTATCAGGAAATTTATTTGATATATCTTTCATAATATCATGAAGTTTATTTGAATTGGTCAAATAAAAAACCAATTCTAAATCAACATAACCAATAGACCTAATAATCCCTTGTAGGTTAGGATGATCTTTAATATAATCAATAATTTTATTTATTTTATTATGATCTTTAAGAATTATATCTGATTTATACATGGAATAACCAATTTTCGATAAATCCATATTAATCCTAAATCCCTTTATTACTCCTATATCAATCATTTTTTTAATTCTATTTTTTACTGTATTTGTAGTTGAATGAAGTTTTTTAGCAATTTCAATTGTCGGTGATCTAGCATTCAAATGAAGAATTTTTAATATTTGAAAATCCAAATCATCAATATCAACAATGGTGTCACTTCCACATACCTGTGCTCTAACATTTTTTGGTCTGATTTCATTAATTCCTTCAAGTAAAAACGAATATCTATAACCATAAGATTTGTAAACAACTGAAAAAACTTGTTGTGCAAAATAATCTCTATATTTACTTAAAATATTTTCCCAGACATTATATGCTTTATTTGCGTTTTTAGCATGTGTATTGATTAATAAATCATATTGACCTTTTAAAAGAATAACAGAATGTGTGTATTTGACATTAATAAAATAATTAACGATTTCTTCTATTATTTCTGGGGATGTGTATTGAAAAGTGAAATAGAATCTATACCAAGAATACCCTAAAATTGAGCTATTTATAATTGGAATAAAATTTTTAATTACTCCTTTATCCTGAAGTTTTTTCACCCTATAGGTGACTACGTCTTTGGGTAAACCTACTTTTTTACCAATCTGTGCAAATGATTGCCTTGAATCCAAATCGAGATGATAAAGTATTTTCCTATCCTTTACATCCAGTTTTTCCATAATTTTCCAGCAAAAAGGTAATTTTTGTTTATTACATTAATATTTTGTAAGAATTTTTGAAAAAACGTTTTATTATTAGATAAAACAATCTATAATTTGGTGATAAGAAAAATGAAAGAATGTGTGGAATGTGGAAAAAAGCTAAGGATTATAGAAGGTTACCGTCATCCTGTAATGGGTAAAGATCATCTATTATGCAAAAATTGTTTTGATACTGTTTCTGCAAGTGTAGAAAAATATCAGGAATTTCTTTCACAATATAATGGTTTTTTCAAAAAAGAAACATCAGTAACTGAGGATATTCAAAAGATTGAAAAAAATATTGTAAAAAGTATTGAAAAAATACAAAACAGAGTAAGGAATATATTGACCAAAAAGGCTAGTCAAAATAATAATGAAGTTTCATTCGCTTTTCATTAAAATATCATTACAATGAACAGGTTTAATAAATTAAATTATTTTAAGTAAGATATTTATAGAGATTTAATATATTTAGATAAATAAGTAAATATTTCTTGGAGGAAAAACTATAAATGATTGATATTTCAAATCGTAGTATTTGGAAATATCCGCTTTTTGCCAGTCTTTATTTCATCCAAGGGATATTAAGTGCAATCTCTTACACAATACTACCAATCTATTTAGTTGATATCGGTTATTCATTGGCTATTTCCTCAATAATAATTGGAATTGCAATGCTTCCATGGACGCTTAAATTTTTTTGGGGCGGGTTTGTTGATTATTTCAAAAAATATGGTAGAAAAAGGTTCATTATTATAGGAGGATTTCTTAGTTTTATAACTCTTATTGTAATAGGATTTGTAGATGCAAATGCATCAATAATTATGTTTACAATATTGTATTTTATCTGCGTTTTAGGTATAGTTATTCTTGATGTTGCCGCAGATGGCTGGGCTATAGAAATATCATATAAAGACGAGCATGGAAAAATCACTGGTTCAATGTTTGGTGGCCAATATATTGGTAGAGCTTTTGGTGCAATTTTTTTAGGATTTATTGCCTTTACATATGGTTATAACTATGTATTTTTAATGGCTGGGATTTTCATATTAGTTGTTACTTTTTTCCCCCTTATTTTTGAAGAAAGTAAAATTGATTTAAAAACGAAAGTAAAAATTAGAAAAACATTAATTAATGAATTTAAGAAAAAAAACATTCAAATAATATCTTTATTAGCTTTTTTATCAATAATAGGCAGTGGGATAATCACTGTATTAATTCCATGGTATTTAGAAGATATTTTTAATTTTAATATTTCTGAGATAGGTTTGATTATTGCAGGTTTTTTAATTTTATCAGCAATTGGATCATTATCTGGAGGAGCACTTGCTGATAAATTCGGAAGAAAAAAGGTAATTTATATATTTACTAGCTGTAGTATTATATCTATTATAACTCTTGGACTTTCTCCAAGCTGGATTTTATTTATTATAATTTATGCATTTGTTGTATATTTTCAATCCGGGTATTATTCCGTTGTTGTAGCAATTCTTATGGATGTTACAAATCCACAGCTTGCTGCTACCCAATTCTCAATTTTTGCAAGTATTGTAAATTTCGGGCTGATTCTTGGTAATTCAATGAGTGGATCTTTAATTACAATCTTTGGTTTTAATCGAGCAATACTATATGGTGCATGGTTCATGGGACCATTATTAATTGTATTATATTTTGTAAAAATAGAAAAACAAAAAATTCCTAACTGAAACCTATAATAAATCTGCAAAACCTCTTACTTTAAAATCCTCTTTTATATGGAAATATTTGTAGTACTTAATCGCATTTGGGAATTTTTCAGATAAATCTTCCATAGTCTGATGTAGCTGACTTGTATCTTTAAAGTAAAATTGCAGTTCAAGATCATCGTATCCAAGTACTCTTTCAATTGCTGCGAGATGTTTTTTATTTTTTATATACTCAATAATTTTTTCTATTTTTTTATAATCTCTCAAAAAAATAAAAACCTTATACCAATTTACTCCTAACGACTTTGATGATTGATAATTAAATGTAAAAGATTTTATTATTCCTCTATCAATTAATGATTTAATTCTATTCTTAATTGTAATTGATTGTTTTTTTAGTTTTTTTGCAATTTCAATAGTAGGAATCCTTGCATCTTTATTTAGTAATTTTAAAATTTCTTTATCCATATCGTCGATTTTGGTCTTTTTTTTATTTCCCATAAAAATTGGTTTACTCTCTGATTTTAACTCATCTAAATCATCGCTACTAGCGATAATTTCACTTCCGAAATAAATTTCTTGTTTTAGATATATTGAAAATATTTGATCCGCAAAATAATCTCTATATTTTAATAGTGTTTTTTCCCAGTATTCAAAAGAGTCATAAATATCGCTTACACAAAGTACTACAACTAAATTAAAATCCCCATCCGCTGATAATACAGTTGTAACTTGTGGACTTTTTATAAAATAATCGATGATTTCTTTTTTAACTTCAGGAGTTATAGATTGGAAAGTTAAATAATATCTTACGGTAATAAAACCAATAGCGCGGGTGTCAATAGAAATATTAAATTTACGTATGATTCCTTTATCAATTAAATTATTAACTCTATATGCAACAACATCTTTAGGTAAACCAACTTTTTTTCCAATTTGAGAAAATGATTGTCTTGAATTAATATTCAGATAAAACAAAATTTTTTTATCTTTTATATCAAGTTTTTCCATATGGCCTCAACAATAAATGTAATTTTCTTTTTACTATTTTACAATTATTATCCCTTTATTATTGTGCAATATTAGTATGCCAAAAAACAAATAACCAATATTCCTTTGTTTTTACAAAAAGTTCTTTCTGCGTTTTCCCTTCTTTGAGAAAATACTAAATCAAATAATAATTTAAACTAAAAAAACAAAAAATCTATCTATTTACTAATTTTTTTATTTCAATTTTGATTAGTAGGAAAATGGAAAGATCTTAATGCCAACACCTCATCTAAAAATGAACAGGGCTTACAAAAACGTGTTTTTCTCCAGTTAAGTACCGGGAGTAGGCCGTAAGCCCCTTTCTGTTTTAAACGGCATTCTACTATGCGTCCTACCTGCAGGCAGTCTGAACAACTGATCCTGCTGTTTGGACTTGCTCCAGGGATAGATTGGCACGTTTCATCAAATCTTTAGAAGACCTCATCACCATTGCACAGTTACCTGGTTCAGAGTGAGAGGGGACTTTCCTCAGCGATATCCGCCGTCAGCCGTCCACCTACTCCCAGCAAAAACCTGTTACATAAAATAAGTTAATAAAGTTTTTTGATAACAAATAAAAATTATGGAAATGATGATTTAGATTTTTCAGTATCCACAATTTCACCATTTAGATAGATCCTTGTTTCAAAATAGGTTTTATAATCTTCTGGAATATTTATACTAAGTTGATTTTTCTTTTTCTCCCCGGGTTCTAAAGAGGAAATTGTAATTTTCTCAGAGTTTAATTCTATTCCATTTTCTGTGTAAAAAACACCTTCTACAACTATATCCTCAGCTTTTGTATTTCCAAGGTTTTGTACAAAAAAGATAACTTTAACGAAATCTCCTTTTTCAGTATTAGAATAAATTGTTATAACATCATCTTTCCAGTTGTGAAGGAGGAAAGGTCTATGATTTATTGGATAAACTGTTAGCTCAGATGAATTTTTATATTCCTCTGGAACGTAACCACATTTTATACCTTTGCTAGTTGTTTCAAGAAAATAATAATCCTCAGTGTAATAACTATAACCTGGTATAGTATCATTTAATCTTACACCTACGGCCATATGCTCAGGTAATCTAAGTAATGCTACCTCAAAACCAATAGCGTTTAGAAGACTAGCTGTAAGAATTGCTTTATCTTCACAGTCACCCCCGCCTCCTAGGGTGAACATTGTTTCAATAGGGTATTGAGCGTATTCAACAGATTCGTTATCTTCGCTATCTTTTCTGTATTCAAGCCATTGGACGAAACCTGCTATATAGTTTATTTTTTCAACATCTGTTTTTAGATCAAATTGTTTCTTTTTTGAAATAATAGTTTTTTTAATTAGATCAACAAATAAATTGATATATTCGTCATCATATGGGTCAAAAACAAAAACGCTATAGTCTTCGACTCCTTGGTCTGTTAATCTTTCTAAGTTGTGGTAATAGTTGTAAAGATAAACAGGATACGGAATATACAAAGTTTTTTCCAAGCCTTTATCATAACTAAGGGTGTTAACATTTGGATTAATATCAAATGAGAAAGTATCTTGTGAAAGAGTTGTTAAATCAGAGTCTTTTATTGTAACTGTAAAATTATTACTTTCAGGTATTCCCTTATAATAGACATAGCTTTCGACAATACCATTATTACCAGGTGATATTACAGTTGGTGAAATGAGGCTAGTATTTGAATAATTATCAAATTCAGTGTGTAAATAACATGGGTAAACAGGTGTATCGCCATTGTTTATAACAGACAGCTTTAGACCAATTAAGTAAAATGTTTCGTCTTTTTCCCACCATTGTTGCTCACATGAAATAACATTAAGAGCAGGACCATTCAGTGTGAATAATTTTTTATAAACCTCGCTATTGTCTTTATTATAAACCTTAAGAGTGTATTTTCCAGGTTTAACTGTTTCTCTGTAGTTTGCGATATTTAAAGAAGTTTCTCCATCATTGTAAAAAAATTCAGAATCGATTAAATTTAAGCTTGGGTCAAACATCTTTAAAATAACTTTATCGGAGGCAGTAAAATTAAGTTTTATTGTAGGGAATTCTTCATTATTTGTAACATTCCAGAAATTTAAATTAAATTTTGTACCAAATATATTATCAAATATACAACCTGAAAAACCACTTGAAAAAAGCAATATGCATAGTAAAAAAATTAAGGTTTTATTCTTTAGAGGCATCGTATTATAAAATAACTTTTTCTTTTTCTAGTTTTTTCTTTATAACGTTTCCTAGTCGACTCATTCCTTCTTCTATTTGTTCATTTGTTGAGTATGAAAAGTTAAGTCTCATGGAGCGGTCTCCACCACCGTTTACATGAAATGCTTTTCCATGAACATATGCAACTTTTTCCTTAATTGAGTCAAGAAACATGGTTTCAGTGTCAATTCCTTCTGGTAGAGTTGGCCATGCAAACATTCCACCCTTTGGTCTATAACAAGTGTAACCTTCTGGGAAGTATTTTTTCATTGCATCCATCATTATATCTCTTTTAGGTTTGTAAAGCTCGCAAATTTTCATGATATGTAAATCTAATGATCCGCGTCTCATAAATTCATATGCAAGAAACTGAGTAAATGTGTTTGTGCAAAGATCAAGTGCTTGTTTGCATATAATCATTTTACGTGTTAGTTCAGGGCTTGCAATAGTCCATGCAAGTCTGAAACCTGGTGAAAGTATCTTTGAAAAAGTAGACATGTAGATTACTCGACCTTCGTCATCAAATGCTTTTATTGGTTTAACTGGTTGGCTATCGTATCTTAGTTTTCCATAAGGATCATCTTCTACAATTACTAAATCGTATTCATTTGCAATATTAATTAGTTCTTTTCTGCGGGATTCAGGCATTATAACCCCTGCAGGGTTTTGAAAAGTTGGAACGGTATAAATAAACTTAGGAGTAATTTCGTTTTTTAGTAATTCTTTAATTTTTTCTTCCAATATGTCTACTCTCATTCCATCTTCATCAAGTGGAATTCCTTGAAGATTTCCTTCATAGCTTCTGAAAGCATTTATTCCACCTAGATATGTTGGTAGACCACATATTGCTGTGTCGCCAGGGTTTAAAAATATTTTGCCAACAGTGTCAAGGGCTTGTTGTGAACCACTCATAATAACAATGTTTTCAGCTGTTGCATCTATACCATCTTTATGTGATCGCTCAGCGATTGATTCTCTAAGAGCTGGTAGGCCCTGTGTGGTTCCATATTGTAAGGCAACTGGTCCATGGTTTTCTATAACATAGTCAAGGATTCCTTCTAGCTCTTTTATTGGAAAAGATCTTGGATTTGGTAAGCCACCTGCAAAAGAGATTATTTCGGGATCCTGGGTTACTTTAAGTAGCTCTCGGATTACTGATTTACGCATTTTTCCTGCTCTATCTGAGTATAATCGACTAATATCTGATATAAAAACCACCATTGCCCGAAATTAGATTATGTTTTATATTTATTTCGGAAAAAGGTTCAAATATGTGTAAAAGTATAAAGTGGTATTATTTTTCTTTTTCTTTTTTAATTAAAGGTTCAAATAATGGATTCAGATAATCTTCAAAAGCAGGCATTGTCTCCATTGTATCTCTGCATATATTGAATTTATGTTTAATGAAAATAGCTAGTTCTTCATCAGGTTTTAACTCCCTTTTTTTTCCTGAAAACATTCGACTTAGTTCTTCATTAAAATCTATAAACTCGTCACCCATGTTTTAGTAAATCGCATCATTCTTATTTAAAGTTTTTTCTATTGGAGTTATTTATTTTTTTTGATCTTTAATTTACACTTTTTTTAAAAAAATGAGATGGTTTTAGTTTTTTATGCCTGCGTCGGAATTGGAAATGAGCCACATGATTTAATATATCTAACAAGGTAAAATAGGTGAGAGTTTTATAGTGGTTGAGTGGTGAACGTGTATCATTTTCTAGCAGGAGATTAATCCAGAAATAAGAAATGGAAACTAATCTCCAAAATACATTTCTCTAAACCTAGCCTTTCGCTTAGCTTCTTCTCGTTTTTTCTGATTCTCAAAACACTCTTCACATAAAATTTTTCTGAATGTTTTATTAATCATATTCCTTGCCATCCGATCGCTATTGAGATTGATAATCATAGTTTCACCGCAAATAAAACAGGTTATAGCAAAATCGTTAAAACCCTTATTATAGCCTGAGTTAAACGACTGGGACTCCTGTTTTTCAGCATCCAAAAGAATTTCTCGTATAAAAGTCGACTCGGTTTTTCCTGAATTTTTCACCATATTTTTAATCAGGTTATATTCATCCAGATTTTTGCACCGAAAAGAAATTGTTGGATGCTGTTCGTGATATTTTTTGGACATATTACACCACCCCTGGAACTGCAAACATGCCATAGTCAAACACCGATAAAACACCCCACAATCCACCTATAATCACCATTAAAACCCCCTAAAACCATAACGAAACCAACGGTAAAACCACAGAAACAGCACGTTTGTAGAAATAAAGATAATTACAGGGGGCTCCTGCAACATGCAATAATGTTTATTGTCTCTTGCACCAGACAAACGGTGCAGTATCTTACCTGCCTGCTTTGCTGCATTCTTATCGTTTTTTCTTTTCATCTTTTATTCCTTCTATCAATTTATTTATTTCTCGAATTTTATATTCACCTTTATACACGTTTTTTTTCACATAGTTACAAGAATAGATAAATATTTAAATGATATTTAATTGTATTTTCATTATTATGAGTTACAAGAAAAATGAAATAACTCTTGAAACATTATTAAACAAAGAGTTTAAGCAATATATGGGCATTATCGCATTAACACATCATTTTCAAAATGTTGCTCCAAGAAAGGGTTTGGAACTTAAACACTACAGATATGCATTAGTTATAAAAGATGATTTAAAACCTAAATATATAAATGAAATGTCTAAATTTTTTAAAGGCAAAAGAAAACCAAACGTAGAGAACCATTTAAAGGATGATTCGACTGCTATACAATATCGTATGATGTGTGAAATGAAGGAAATAGAAAAGTGTATTTCCTCGAGACAAAACCTATCTAAAAATTATCTTAAAAATCTTCTTGATGCAGGATATCTTGTTAAATATACAGAAAAACGGAAAACTCCGTTATATCGAATTGCTCCTGGGAAGAAAGACGAGATTGATGTTCTCATTCGAAAATACCAATTGAAAAGATGTATTATAGCAAAGATAAATGACAGTACAAATAATGATTTTCAAAGACTTCAAGAAGATATTTTAAAAATTCTTCTTTCGGAAGAAAAATTAAAAAATTCTATTAGTGTAGAGCATTTATAAAATTTATCTTAGAAAAATAAAATTAATAATAAATTAAACACTAAAACAAATAAAAATTTTTTTAAAAAAAAGAAAAAAAAAGAAAAAATGTTTTAGAGTTTGAAAAATCGTTGCAAAAGCTGATACAACAATGGATGATTCTCTAGGAAATTAAACAACAAAAAGTTAACTCCCCGAATCTTAGGCATACTAACAGCAAGTGGATCAGACCAATCACTTTCAGCACCATTTGTATCTTTTGCTTTAACTTTTATTTCATAACTGCCCTTACTTGTCCATGTATGTGTAGCACTGCCAGTTGCACCAGAATCATATGGGCCAACCCAACCGCTATCGGTTCCATCTCCCCAGTCAAACAAGTAAGATATTTGATCTTCATCAGGATCAGTTGTTGATGTGGTATACGTGTATGGCGTATCGGTTTTTCCATTGATTTCTCCTGAAGGTTTTGCAGGTTTAGTTGGTGGGTTATTTGTACCAGGCTCAGTTATAGTAACCGTTGCACTATCAGTATCTTCTTGACCGACATCATCAACTACCTTTAATGAAATTGTATAACTCCCAGCAGCAGGCCAAGACCAATCAGCATTTGAACCAGTAGCATCATCAAACACTCCATCATCATCAAGATCCCAGCTAAAAGTATAAGGAGATGCACCACCACTAGCACTGCCACTGAAATGTACTGTCTCATTAACAAGACCAGAATATGGCCCACCCGCGTTAGCAACAGGAGTGTCACCAGGGTCTATATATGCACGTGTTTGATCCTGACCATTTGTACCAGTTGAATCACTAACATACAAAACAACAGGATATCCACCAGATGGGCTAGGCGAGGAATAAGCATATAGTGGGTTTTGTTCTTCACTAAAGGAACCATCACCGAAACTCCATTGATAATAATAAGGAGGAGTACCACCAGAAACACTACCTGTAAACTGAATATCTACACCTACCTCTCCATAGTATGGTCCATGAGCATCAACATCTAAAAGACAATCTTCTATTACAATAGAAATAGTATCACTATCAGTTTGATCCGCGTCATCAGTAACAGTTAGAGTAACAGTATATGTTCCAGGGCTGTTAAAGGTATGACTAGGATTCTGTTGAGTAGAGCTTCCACCGTCACCAAAACTCCAGCTGTAGCTATATGGACTGCAGCCACCGCTAGCGCTACCTGAAAAAATTACAGGATCACCGGTACAACCATTTGATGGACCACTAGCAGTAGCAACAACAGCAGAAGTGGAAACAGTTACTGATGCAGTATCACTATCATATGCTCCTTTATTATCAGTAACAGTAAAAGTAGCTGTAAAGGTTCCATCACTAGTATATTGATGCGTTGGATTCTGAAGAGTACTAGTACCACCATCACCAAAAGTCCAACTAAATGTATAAGGTGTGCAACCACCACTAGCGCCACCTGAAAAACTAATAGGACTACAAATAGTACCACTATAAGGTCCACCAGCATCAGCAACAACAGCAGATGTTGAAATAGTAACAGGTGCAGTATCTACTGCAGTATCTAATTGGCTATCTGTCACAGTTAATGTTGCAGTATAACTACCATCACTTGTATATTGATGAGTTGGACTAGGACCAGAACCTGAGCCCCCATCACCAAAAGTCCAACTATAAGTATAAGGTGGATGACCACCAGAGGCAGAACCTGAAAAACTAACCGGACTACAAATAGTACCACTATAAGGTCCACCAGCATCACAACCAAGAGCAGGATTAACAATAATAGTTACACTATCAGTATCAGTACTACTGCAAGCATCAGTAACAGTTAAAACACAGACATAAGTACCTGGCGTGTTAAAAGTATGAGTTGGATCCTCTAGAGAGCTAGTACCATCACCACCAAAATTCCAACTCCAACTATAAGGTGTTGCACCACCTGTTGCAGAACCATCAAAAGTAACAGTTTCACCAGCAACAATTGTCGTTGGAGATGCATCTGCAGATGCAACAAGTGTTGGTGGATACAACGTTATCATACCAACATCGGTAACCGCGCCGCTAACAGTACCTGTTGTCGAACCAGTCCAACTACCATCAGTAATTGTAACAGTAAAAGCAGTACCATCTGGCCAATCAGGATCAGGAGGAACACCACTTATTGAAATCTGAAAAGTTCCATCGGCTAAGGTGCTACCTGTTCGAGTAGTCTGAGTAGGACTAGTCACAACCACCGAAGAACCAGTTGTAGGCGGAGTAAGAGTACCGCA
>MUGC01000117.1 GCA_002900535.1 Thermoplasmata archaeon M9B1D
ATGCTTGCATACCTGCTTCATTGATTGACATTTGACCATTTTCAAATGATAATAATGATAGATATTCATCACCAAGAGAAAGTAAATTATCTAATGTATCAGCATTTAAACTACCAGTTGAGTTATATTCATTCATTGCACTATTTAAAGCGTCATAAGCATCTGGTAATGCAGTTAATTGACTTCTAGCTTCATCATATGCATCTGCCGTATCTTCTAATGCTTGTTTGATATCTTCTTGGTCAGATAATGCTTGAGCCGCCGCTTCTATGGATATATCATTTGCATCCGCATAAGCTTGAATTGCATCTGCTGATAATTCGTATGATTCGGCTAAATCTTCTAATGATATTTGATTTTCTTCATTTGCAGATGTATTTTCTTCCGTTTGGTCAGACGAATCTTTTATAACACTTATATATGCATCAATGCCAGATTGTGCTTCTGCTCTTGTTTCGCTATCTTCTGCTGTACTTTCTATGACTGTATCAAGAGCGTCTTTAAATTCCATTGCAGATGTAGAGTTTTTATCATACGCTTCTTGTAATTTAATCAACTCATCATTATTTTCTGAATATTGTTCACTTGTTGTTTGACCACTTACAATTAAATCATTTTGCTCTTGTTCTAACTCTTGTATTTTTATAGATAATTCAGACATAACTTCTGAATATTCTTTTAATGCTTCTACTTGTGTTCCATATACGCTATAATCAAATTGATTATCTTCTCCACCACTATATACATCATAAAATGTTTTACCACTTACTGCTTTTTGTGCATTCTTTTCAGATTCCGCTTGATTTAATCTCTGTTTTTCTTCTAATAATGCAATTTGATTTTCTAATTCCGTGGATTGAGCAACTAATGTTTCTAATTCTCCGTCTTGTGCTACATCAGCGCCACCCTCTGAATTTATATCTTTTATCTGTTGATGAATAGTCAATAACTGTTCTTCTAATGAATTTATAGAAGATTCTGTTTGTGTATATTCTGTATTTAATTTTTCAAGATTATCATTAGCTTCTGATACGGACGTAGTTAATGCATCATATGCCGCAACTAATCCTACTACTGCTGTTATAGCTAAGAAAATAGGATTAATATTTAAAAATTCTAATGCCGCTCCGAGTCCTAATGTACTATTTGTTGCTATTCCAACTGCGCTAGAAAATCTTATAAATAAGTCTGCTATTCCAAATGCTTTTAATGTTGCAAATCCACCAGCAACTAATCCAATTGCTGTTACTAATTGACCCATATCAGTATTTGCAAATTCTAATACAGTTGTCCCTAAATCAATAAACGTTGCTAATAAGTTTTTAATTACGCCATCTGTTGTAACAAAATCCACGAACTCTGCATTTAAACCTTTTAATTTCTTTTTTATTTATTAAGAATCGCTACTTCTTAATGTAATTATTTATGATATTCTCTATATTCCCTTTATTAAAATCTATGTATGATATTTCTATTAATTCAATTCCATTTTCTTTGCAATACTCTCTTTTAATTTTATCATGATATTTAACATATTCTAACCTTTTTTCTCCACCAAAATAATCTATCGGTTCATAATGTTGTTTTCCTTGGCATTCTATACATATATTATGAATTGGTAAATAAAAATCAAATGGCAATAAATATTTATCTCTGCAATCAATAAAAGTTTTTTCTCTATAATTTTCGATTCCTATGGAATTTAAATATCTTTCAACGTAATCTTCCATCTTAGATTTAACATTTATTTTTCCGCATCCTTTACATAAAGTACTTATTCCATTTCTAAGAGAATATATAGTGTTATAATAAGTATTCCCACAAGAGCACTTAAATACCAATTTATCTTTACTACTCTTGTATTCTTTTGATAATAATTCGCATTCTAGACCATTTATATTTATAAAATTTTTTATATTTTTTATAATATATTTATTGCACGAATGAAATATAGTAGAACTCGAATCATTTATATTCTTTAACGACTCTGGAGAACAATAAACATAATATCCATCTTCATTTAAACAATATATTCTTTTACTATGTCCATTATATTTTTCAATCATTTCTAAACCATATTCTTTAAATATATCATAATCATATTTTATTCTATTTTTTAAACTTTTTATTCTTGCACAGTTATTACAAATTATTTTATTAGTTGATAAAAAATAATAAAAATTTGTCTCATATTCATTTGAACACTCTTTGCATTTAAGTCTTATATTTGAACTATGTCCGTTGAATTTTTTAGTTAATAACTCTACATTTAAATTATTAATTTTTATATAATTTTTTATATTATTAATTACATATATGTTATTCATATCAAACAACGAATCATAGATATTACTTCCATTTAGTGCATTGTACAGAGTAAATTTTAAATAATAATTATCTTCATCCATACAATAAATAGTGTTTTTACAGCTACTATAATTTCCAATTATTTTTAGATTCTTGATTTTTATATAATCTAAATATTTATTTTTCATATGTTTACTGGCTACTATTTTGATTGAACACTTTGGACAATTTTCTTGTCTGTCGTGTATAAGATGTGTAATTCCACATGAATATATTTTGCCGCATTTACATTTTAATTTCATTTCTTTATAATCATATTCTTCTGAAATTAATTCACAATTAAAATTATTTTCTTTCATATATTTTTTTATATTTTCTATAGAATATGGATTACTAATACTCCACATTTTGGGTTTCCATGTTTTACAAATGCAATTCCATGGAGTAAAATATTTATATCCGTCTTTTTCTATATTTATTGGACTTTTATTATTTTTATATTTCGTATCTAATAATTTATATCCATGTTCTTTTAATTTATTACTTACTTCTTCTATTGTCATCTTGTTTCTCCTCATAAATAATTACCCACATGTTTCCATATGGAATAGACTATATTTTCACCTATTTCTAGGGCAGACTCTTTCCACATCTAGCGTTGATGTGTACGTTACTCGCTTCGTCTACTTATGTAGCTTATTCTAATTATACAATAATTAGTTACATTTGTCAAGATAAATCTTGATTGCTTTTACTAGTCGTTGAACCTTATTCCATATTTCAATGGAATCTTGGATGCTGATTGCCCAATCCTTATAATTTTCAAACATTCACGCTCATAATTACTTATCACGTTGTAGTTTATAAAGCTCTAAGGGGTTTCCAGCAATTAAGTCTGTTGCTAATATCATATTTCTATGATATACTGCCTAATTATTAAGCAGTTAATGATTCAGCTCTTTTATCATTTTCCTCCCATGCCGAACCTTGTGAATCTAAAGCTGTAGTTGATGCATCAATTGCAGTATTAAAGTTATTCATTGTTGCTAAAAATACAGATGCTTGAGTTTTATGACCAATCATTGTTGCGATTGATTGCTTCTCTTTGTCTGTCATTTTATCCCAATTTTCATTAATTTCATTTAATACATCAAATGTTCCAAGAGACTCACCAGATTCATTAAATAAATCAATTTCTTTTGTAACCCCACCAACTGAAACTTCTAGCGTTTTTGATTTGCTCTGTAAATTTCCTATCTCTATTGCAATTGTTCTAAGACCATTAGAAACACGACTTGCTTGATTTGGCATTACTTCAACTGCACTCGTAACAAGTCCTAATGCTTCATTCATATCATTTCCATATGTAGCAAATACAGAGGCATTCTTAGTTAATGCAGTTGATAAATCCGTTGTACTTGATGCGTACTCATTAGACACTTGATTTACTTGGTCTAAAATTGTTATCGCATTTTCTGCTGGTATATTAAATGCTTTGATTTGTGAAATTAAGAAACTTGCAGAATCCGCCGCTGAAACTTCTTTATCTGCTATATTTTCATATAAATTTGCTATCTGTGATAACTGAGCCGATTCTTCTTCACTAAATCCACCTTGCTTGAAGATAACACTTGCTTCAAGCATTTCTGTTTTAGACCGATATACAGCATCACCCAATTCACCAAGTTTCTCTGTATAATTATCTAATGCTTCTCCATTTAAATCTGAAACCTTTTTCATATCAGTTTGTGCATCATCTAATTCTTTAACAGCACTTACCGCCTCTGACATTCCTTTACTAAACAATGCAATTGCACTAGTAACAGCGCCAAATGCCACTACCTTTTTACCAATATCACCAATTTTAGTTATTAATGTATCAGCGCTCTTGCCAACTGATGTACTCATTTTGGTAAAAGTGGTTGATACTGTTTGACCTTCTGTATTTAATTTTTGTAAAGTTTGATACGTTGCATTACCATCTTTATATAATGTAGATACTTGTTTTGTATCACCTTTGACTGATACAGTTACAGTACGTTGAGATTCTGGAATTGCATTTAATTGTGATTGTAATTTAGTTCCATCAATCTTTGTACCAACCAACAGTCTAAAATCTTCTGCCAAAATTGCTCACCA
>MUGC01000118.1 GCA_002900535.1 Thermoplasmata archaeon M9B1D
CCTAAGAACTTCCCTAGAGCTTATTGGTTTCAACAACTAACTTATGCTTGGTTACTTCGTAAAGAAGGCAAAAAAGTAGACTATATTGAACTAGTATATATTACTGGTAACAACACTGGTAGATTTAACGAAAAAGGTAAAGCACTTAAAGATTATCCGTCAGAAGTACATACTATATCTATGCAAGTTACTGATGAAGATTTAGATAATATTGAGTCTTGCTTGATGCTTATTGCAGAATCTATTAAAATTTGGAATGAACAACCTGAATTACGTTATTTATTAGCTCAAGATAGAAGACTTAAACTTAAAGAAAAACCTAGATTATTTAAATAAAGGGTTTATATGCAATTTTATATCAATGTTAAAAGTAATAGTACTACGATTTCGTGGTTTTATGTAATGTATGATCCTAAAAACTAGTTATCCAGAGTTATTTATATGAAAACTTATATATTAGTCCATGATCAAAATTCAACTACTTTTGGTTATTGGTATGGGTGGTATGATGGTAAAAAAGCAAAATGGTCATGTTGGAAAGATTCTATTAAAAACGCACTTAATGCGGAATTAGAAGATGACGAAGAAGAAGCAGAAACATTAGAAGAATATAAAAAAACTTTATCTAAAAATACAGTTATTCTTTATGAATCTGCAGAACCAATAGATTTTGAAATATTTCAAAGAGAATATCCGGAGTATCTAGTTTAAGGAGATATATGAAATTCAAGAAAGATGACTATATTATCTATGAATTCTACGATACAGGTTCTTATAATAATGCTACTATATTAGCACTGGCTATAGATGAAGAACACGTAAAAGATTTAAAAATAATATCAGGTTCATGCAGTTTAGACCTTAAATATAGTATAAAAAGATCACAAAACTCCAAAATTATACATAATCTAGGATCTACTTATATTGATGTAAATAGTTTTGAAGAAAAATACCCAGAATACTTTATATAGCTAACTTAATTTAGTTCTAAGTAAATTAAATGTATACTATACAAATTAATTTATAAGGAACTAAATGAGTAAATTAACTTATGTCTATTGGGTACATTTACCAGACCATCATATAAAAACAGATGGGTATGTCGGTATTTCTATTGAACCTGCTCAACGATGGAAAAATCATAAAAAACAATCTACAAATTGTAGTCATTTTAAAAATGCAATTGATAAATATAAAGACCAACTAATTTGGGAAATTATTTATGAAGGACCAGAAGAAGGTGCTTCACAAATTGAAGAGTACTTTAGACCAGAACCTGGGATTGGTTGGAATATAAATCAAGGTGGACGAATAGCTACAATGCTTAATCGTAAACATTCAGAGAAAACAAAACAAAAAATGTCTAAAGCAGGTAAAGGCCGCAAAAAATCTGAAGAACACAAAGCTAAAATAGGCAAAGCTAATAAAGGAAAAGCAGGTTTTCCAGGAGCTTCAAACCCTAGAGCTAGGAAAGTCCAATGTATTGAAACAGGTGAAATCTTTGAAACTGTAAAAGATGCAGCAATTTGGATTAATCGCAACAGTACTGCTATCTTAGCTCACTTATCAGGTCGTACTTCACATTCAGGCGGATACACCTGGAAATATTTATCTTAACTTAAAGGAAAAACATGGCAATTAAATTATTAGTTTCAGCATTTGAATCTAGCGGAAAATCTACTATTACTTCTCAATTAGAAGATGTACTAGTTTTCAATCTGGATCATAAAGAGTATGGTTTCAAAGTACCTCATGCAAATATTAAAGAGTATGAAAGTATGGACAACTTAATCGAAGTTATTTCAGAAAAACTTACTACTTACAAAGAAAAATTTGGCAAATACCCAAAAACAGTAGTTTTTGATACGGTTACACAAATGTATTCTGCTATGCAAAAATACAATGCAGACAAATACAAAGGTTTTGATATTCATACGTGGAATAACAAAGACACGTTAAACTTTAATGAGTTTATCGAAAATTCATTAATTCCTAGTGATATTAATGTTATTGTAGTAGCTCACACTATATATGATGAAGCTACTTCAAGACATATTATTCCGGCTTCTGGTGCATTTGCAAAAGCAGGATCTTGGCTTTCAGTTGTTAATGATGCAATCTTTATTGAGAAAAAGTCCAATAAATTAGTTGTTCATACTTCTGGCTTAAAATACCCAGCTCGTACTACATTAGAAGATCTAGAAGCAGCTATTGATATGGAAAATTACAGTCTCCAAGATCACATTAATAGACTTTCTGCTGTAAAGTTTGAAGCAACAGAATTCGCTCTTTAATGCTAGTATTCAAGAATAATGAAAAAGGTACATACTTTTTTGTCGATAATAAAAATGGAGAAGTAAACTTTTTAACAGAAAAAGAGTTTTCTGTTTTTTATAAATTTTCTCATATATTCGGTGGAATTGAATACTTAAGATTACCAGACTATAAAACGGTTCAACAATTTAGGCGTATTATTAAAAAAGGTATTTTAAAAGATGTTCATCATAAGGATACTAAAAAAGTACTAATGAAAGAATACCCAGAATTTTTTATTTAAGGATTAGTATGGTATTAATAGGAACTAATAATAAATATAAATACCCAATCTACGCTTATTTAGGTGTTGTATATTTTGAAGATGATGAAATACCTAATGAAGAATTGCATGTGTCTATAGAAAGCACTGCAGGATATTGCAAAAATATTAATTGTTCGAAATGTCCTATAGAACATGAATGTATAAACAATAGTCCTATTTATCATTTTTTTCCAGAGTTGAAACACACTTATCCAGAACTCTTCATATAAATCTCGGCGCAATCCGTAACTACGATATCTATAACTTAATCTTAACACAAGGAAACTTAATGAAATTTAAAGTAACAACTAATGCCGAAGCATTACAAGAGGCTAGCGGCTCTAGTTATATCAGCAAATCTGGAATTTATGATGTAACAGTAACATTTGCTTCTGTTGACGTGTCTAAAAACGGCGCTGAGTCTGTAAACTTCAATCTAGACTATAATGGTAATGCACAAACTATTTATGGCCCTTATGTAACAAATACTGATGGTGCTACAAATGAAATTGGTGCTAAACTAATCAATAAACTAGCTATTATTGCTGGTATGACTGATGGTGACGATTTTGAAATCGAAGAAGAAAGTCATCGTGTAGGAAAAGATAAAAAAGAAGTAGACTTTGCAGTAATTACAAACTTTAGCGATCTACCAATTAAAATTCGTCTTCAAGAAGAATACTATATCCCTGAAAAAGGCGCTAAAGCAGGTGAAATCCAAAAGAAAATGGTTATTAAAAACTTTTTCCGTGAAGATGGAGCATCTGCAGAAGAAATCATTAATGAAGGTGAAATTGGTAAACGCCTAGCACTTGAAGAAGAAAAATATGCTTCTAATGTAACGTATAAAAACGATCTTACACCAGAAGATATCCAAGCATGGAAAGACTCTAAAAAAGATAATACAACTACTACACCAACACCAAAAGCAAAAGCAACTGCTAAAAAATCTAGTGGTGGCTCACTTTTTAAATAGTAATTAGCCCTTAGGGGCTTTTACGTCTACCTAACTAATTTTTGTCCTCCTTGTTTTGGTTAGTTAGGTAGACTTAAGAATCGAGGTTACATGGAACAACATTCTATATATTTATTCAATAATATATCTATAATATGCGTAACAAGTGTAAATAGTAAATTCTATACTGTAACTGAGTATATATTTTTTAGTAATGAATTACATAGAAGTGTAAACATACCAATAGAGCGTATGGAACAATATAAAGATAGTCTTACATGTATTGGTTTATTACCGCTTAATACAAAAGATATTAAAAGTTACTCAGAAACAACATATCCGGAGTACCTTGTATGAAATATTTACACGCTGATCTTAAAGATTTATTTAAGCCTATATTACCTATACATACTGTAGAATCATTACCTAAAGGTTCGGAATATGTACCTAGGATATCACTAAAGGAAACTGAATATTATAAAAGTTATTATTATTCATTTGATTTTAATATTAGTTATAAACTTTATTCATATTCTGATAGTATGTTTTTAACGTTTGCCGTACCTAGTAGAAGAAATAAAGAAATAAGATTTCGATCTATCTATTCTTATTATTTTTTGGATTCTATAGGTATACATTTTCGTACAGAAGATCTTGCTTACATCGATATGTTTTTAAACTATAAAGATTCTATTAGTACACATACTAAAAAATATAAAGCAATGTTAAGCAAATACCCTGAATATTTTATTTAATCTCGGCATCTAGTATATCTAGAGTAAGTCCGACCATATTCCTATAAAGGATCTTAATGGCAAAAATCTCCCAAGAAGATTTCTGTGATGTAGCCATTGAATGTTCATTAGATCCTCAAC
>MUGC01000119.1 GCA_002900535.1 Thermoplasmata archaeon M9B1D
CGACCACACAAAATACATGTATTCATAGCACCTGGTTTTCCACAAATACTGCAAAGACCAATCAAATCCATTTTTATTTATCACCTAATTTAACAAGTTTTTTCTTCAATTCATCAAGAGCCATATTTGTGGTAACAAGAGGAATATTTTCCCTATCAGCAAGTTTTATAGCTAATGAATCTACACTTCCAGGTCTATGATATACAACAACTGTTGGTTTTACAGGATGAACACGGATTGCAATCATGGGACTTCTACCATAACGGATACCAGTAAAAATTATTGCACGCTCAGTGCTCCAACCATATAACCTATTATAATCACCAGAGTTTATTGTTTCAATTGTTTTAACACTATCTACAAGGGTAAAACCTTTCACGTTTTTCTTAAGGCTGATTTCACTTGTTGTAAGAGTATTTCCTTCAATTTCACGAATAAATTGTTTAGCAGGAATAGAATAGGGATATTCCATAATTTCAAGTATTCCTTCTTGTGTTTCTATCATTGAATCATATTGATGTAAAATTTTTCCACCACGTTTTTCATCTATTTCAACGAAAGCTTCAATTATTTTTTTTACGGTTTGAATACCTGGTGATTTACGTCGTCCTGACTCATAATCGCTAACAACACTAGGTGAAAGATTCAGATATTTTGCAAGATCGGTTTGACTTATATGAAAAACGCTTCTCCATTTACGAATAGTTTGACCAGGTTTTGGGCTAAGTGTTACTTCACCTGCTATTTTTTCAGATAAGGCATTTTTAATATTCATGTTTTACCCTGGCTTAAATTTATATCTATAATTTTAGTAGAGGTATTATATTTACATAGTACCTTTACTATTACAATATTGGTTTTATTACAGACTCAACTTCAAGTGATGTCGATAAATATATCGACAGTATGTTAAATAGTTTTCGAAAAAATCATTTTTAACATTTTTCTTTTTCTAAGATAGTTTTTATAAACAATTAGTTGTTTCAATCTTTGTTTTGAGGGAGGAATTAAAATTAATATAATGCAGAAAATGTTAATAGTGTATTCTCTTTATTTTGCTCTTGCAGGTATTGTATTATATAGAGGTTTTAGTGGTGTTGTTTCCATTATATATTATATAACTTTTTCTTATATTGGGTTTCCTAATATTCTTTGGCAAAATCTTGTATTATCTGTTTTGATTCAAATCCCCGCTGGGATATTGCTAATCTTTACATGGCATGGATTTGTTTATTCCAAAAAATATATTAAGATTACAGGTGTCGTTGGATGTATTTTAACAATAATTTACATCTTGTATTATATTTTAATCTATGTTATCTATGGTGGATTGAGTTCAAGTATTTTACTTTTTGAAATCCCAGATATAGGTTTATTGATATTTTCAATTTTTTTAATAGTATTAATTTTAAAGCCTAGGGTCATAAACAAACAATTTAAAATTTCTTGAAAGAAAAGAATAAAAGATTTAGAGGGCCAATGAAATTGTAGTTTTGAGGTAGAAAAAAATGAAGGGAACTATCAAATGGTTCAACCAAAGAAAAGGGTATGGATTCATTTTGGGGGAAGACGGAAAAGACATTTTTGTTCACAGACGAGATGTACCTGAAGGAACACTTCTTAATGAAGGGGATAGTGTTGAATATAACATAGATACTACAGAAAAAAAGCCAAGAGCAATAAACATTAAAAAGTAGTAATTTAATCCTGTTGGATAGATGCTTTAAATCTTTTTTTATGCGCGTTACTTCTAGAGTATTAGGAGAAAAACAAGGTTTCTAAAAACTTATTTATAAGGAGTGATACCAAAAATAGAAATACTTGGATAGTTACTATTAATATAATAGGATGTGAAAATTATGTTTAATGATCCGATACCAGAACCAGATATTCCTTTTCCATTTCCAGAACCTGACGATCCAGACGATGAAGAAAAAACACAAAAACTAGGCTTTTAAAAATATAAAAATAAATAGTATAAAAATAGGTTACTCCTTATAGTGATTTTTTACTTTTTCTCATCATCTGGACATAATTCTTCGCATTTCTTAAATTTATATCCAGACTATTATAATTATAAAAAATCAGTATAAAACCTATTATTTTCGTCAATATATGACAACTAGTAGCATAGTTTTTATATACATCTATTAGGATTTGTATATGAGAGAGATGGAGGTAAAAAAGATGAATAAGAAAATAATTGGAATTTTTATATATATATTATTGATGGTAATCATTATACCAGTTACAGCAAATATAAAAGAAATATCCACAAGTGATAATATTGATAATATAACTAATTCAATGATGAATGATCGATGGATTAAGACCTTTAACAAAGGAAGATGGGATAGTGGTTTATCAGTTCAACAGACAATTGATGGTGGATACATCATCGTTGGAATAACAGAGAATACGCCTGGTACAAATGATTTTTGGCTAATAAAAACAGACTCTAATGGTAATAAGATATGGGATAAAACATATGGAGGAGAAGGCATAGATTTTGGTAATTTTGTTCAGCAGACTAGCGATGGTGGATATATTATAACTGGTTACACAACATCTTACGGTAATGATAAGGGTGATGTTTGGTTAATTAAAACTGGTGCTGATGGAAATATTTTGTGGAATAAAACTTTTGGTTATAGTCTACATGATTCTGGTTCGGAAGTATGGCAGACAAGTGATGGAGGATTTATTATTATAGGAGATACTAATACTGATGGTGGTGGTTCTGGTGATATCTGGGTGATTAAAACAGATAGTAATGGTGATATGATTTGGGATAAAACATTCAATGGAGATGGTAGACCTAGCCATGATTATGGAACATCTATTGGAATTACCTCCGATAGTGGTTATATTCTTTTAGGAGTAACTTTTACTACTTCGAATAATTATTCTATATGGTTGATTAAAATTGATGAATATGGTAATAAAATATGGGATAAAACAATTGGAGGTACTGATGATGAATTTGGTTGGTCAGTCCAACAGACAAATGATGGTGGTTACATTATTACTGGAGTCGATAATTATGGTATAACAAATGGGATTTCTACTGATAAATTATGGCTCATTAAAACCGATACTACAGGAAATATCGTATGGGATAGAACATACTTTGAGATAGGATCTACAAGAGGTTATTCTGTAAAACAAACTAGTGATGATGGCTACATTATAGTTGGTGAAAAAATTCTAGGTTCTCGTTATAAACCTATTTTAATTAAAACCGATAATAAAGGTAATAAAGAATGGTGTAAAACATTTGGTAGAGTATTAAATGGTGTTATTTTTTCAGTTCAACAAACCACCGATGGGGGATATATCATGACTGGAAGTATAGGTAGATTTTGTTCTGATCTCTGGTTGATTAAAACAGATAGTCAAGGCAAATTAAAAACTCTATTTTCAGAAAATATGTATTTTGAAAAACTCTTTCAGCGTTTTCCATTCTTTGAAAGAATACTAAACCTAATAATATAAAACAAAAAAACAATATGATAATCATTAGCACGATAAAAAGGTATATAAATGATGGTTTAGAGGTGCTATATAAATATTATTTTTTTAATCTTGTTTTTTAGATTATTTCTTCTCTTTAGTTGAATCTAATTCTTCGCACTTCTTAAATTTATATCCATAATATATTGCTCCGATATATCCATCTTCTTGTATTTTCCTAAAGGTTGCTTCAACTCTCATACCGATTTTTATATCATCAAGATCGCAATCAACTATTTGAGAAGTTAGTCTGGGACCTTCATCAAGTTCGATAATTGCAATAGGGTAAGGTGCTTGACCTTCGAATTGCTCTGGTGCAACATGAACGATGCTATACGTAATTATTTTACCTTTTCCACTAAGTTTTTTGTTTTTCATTTTTCCTACACTTTTTCTTCGGCAAGTAGGACATGATTCACGTGGTGGGAAAAATAATGTTTCACATACTTCACATTGATTTCCAATAAGATTATATCTTTGAGGTATTTCCCTCCAAAACCTTGATACTCCTCCTTGTGTCATTTTTTACATCGCCTCCAAAATATGAACAGTGCATGATGCACCGCTTCCTCCGATGTTATGTGCTAAACCTATTTTTGCATTTTTTACTTGTCTTTTTCCAGCATCTCCTCTTAGTTGCTCTACGATTTCCGCTATTTGTGCAACTCCTGTTGCGCCAACAGGATGTCCTTTTGCTTTTAGTCCACCGCTTGTATTTATTGGTATTTGTCCGTCAATCGTTGTTATCTTATTGTTTATTGCTTTTCCTCCGTCTCCTTTTTTGACAAAACCTAAATCTTCAATTGCAAGTATCTCTGCAATTGTGAAACAATCATGTACTTCTGCCAAATCTATATCTTTTGGTTCTAATTTTGCTTGTTTATACGCCATT
>MUGC01000120.1 GCA_002900535.1 Thermoplasmata archaeon M9B1D
GCTGTACATCTAGCACAAAAAGGCATCTGATTCCCATTTATAAAAAAGGATCTTTCTGCTTTTTGATGGCAAAGCCTGTCGCCCATATCATAAACGACGCCCCATGGTAAAGGTAGTTCCTCTATTGTTTTTTGATTATCAGAAACACCGGTCATGCCAGATAAATCCTTGATGCTTCCCTGAGTTAAAGCCATTGGTGATATGAACTGTAAAAGACTCCACAAGAGAAAAATAATGAAAAAAACAATAATAATGATCTTAGAAGTGTTTTCCCTTCTTTGCATCTTTGAATTCATCTCTTGATTTCATTATGATAAAAAATGCAATTATACTTAGAATCGATCCGATAAAAAAGAAACCAAAAGAAAAAATTCCAAAAAATGATCCTGCAATTGCAACGTCTACATTTTGACGTTTTAAACAAGCAATCATTGCAAATAAAGCAAATACTGTAAAAATCGCAATAATAATTGAGCACCCAATATTGTCAAAATAAATCTTATCTGCTGCTAGTTTAATTTTTTTTTCTGATTTGAAAAAAGGTGTAACTAAAATTTCAACGATTTGATTTTTATAATCTGCTGTTGTAATTTCAATCGTTTGAATACCCGGTTTGACATTTCCCTTGTAATAAATACCATCTTGTTTATGGGGTATTATCTGGCCATCCCAAGTAATATTTGCGTCTTCAATTGTAAGATTAGTTTTATTTGTTAGATAGATTTCAACATCGCTAGTTAAACCAACATTTGCAGCAACATCAAGTGTTGATTCAATAAACTCTTCAGAAAAAAAAGATGTTGCAAATCCAATTGCAAAAACACAAATTAGAATTATAGCTGCAATCATCGGTTTATTTGTTTTTGGTTTTGTTGCCGAAAGAATTGTTTTTCTAGGCTCACCGTGTTCTTCCCAAGTACACTCTTGACCTTTGCGGTTTTTGTCATATTTTGCAAATACATCAAATTTATTACCACATTCTGGGCATATAACCTGGTGTCTTTTATCATCTTTAGGTAAATCTAGGATAAATTCTTTTTTACATTCAGGACATGTCGTCCTCCCCTTCATCGTCGTCACCATGGGATTATAGTTGTACACTGTTAAGTATATTTCTATAATTTTGGAATTAATTCTTTATAAACATTGATTACACTATATTTAAATAATAAATCTTTATTCCCATAGACTAAAAAGGCGGTAGATCTTATGGCTAGATTTCCAGAAGCAGAAGCCCGGATATTAAATAAACAAGTATGCATGAAATGTGGTTGTCTTAATGCTCCGAAGGCTGTTAGATGCAGACGATGCAGATCAAAAGAGCTTAGAGTTAAAGCAAAGGAAGGACGTGGAGTCTAAAACTAAAACTTTTATTTACCGTCATCTTTAAGTGTATTTTTCCATTTTTGATTTGCAGGATGAACGTTATATGCCCGAGACCAAAGTAAAAAAAACAGAAGATTTTAACGAATGGTACAATGAAATAGTCGAACTAGCAGATCTATGTGATAAAAGATACCCTATTAAGGGAATGAATGTCTGGAGACCGTATGGCTGGACTCTTATGAGCCATATAGATCAATTAATACGAGATGAGATGAAAAAGACAAATCATCAAGAAGTTTATTTCCCATTGTTAATTCCAGAATCATCTTTTAAGAAGGAAGAAGAACATATCGAAGGTTTTGGAAGTGAAGTATATTGGATTACCCATGCAGGAGTTAATAAACTTGAAGAAAAATGGTTATTGCGTCCTACATCTGAGACAGCAATGTATCCAATTTTTTCTTTATGGATCCGCTCACATGCTGATTTACCGTTAAAAACTTACCAAATTGTTAATACATTTAGATATGAAACAAAACAAACAAGGGCTTTTATAAGAGTCCGTGAAATTCATTTTTTTGAAGCACATACTTGCCATGTTAACTTTGAAGATGCTGAAAAACAAATAAAAGAAGACAAAGAAATTGCCAAGAGATTATTTGATAAACTTTGTTTGCCATTTATTTTTGGTAAACGACCAGAATGGGATAAATTTGCAGGGGCGGATTATACAATTAGTATAGATGTTCTTATGCCCTCTTTTAGAACTCTTCAGTTAGGTTCAATACATCAATATCGTGATAACTTTTCAAAGCCTTATGATATATCTTATGAAGCCGAGGGTGGAAAACATGAATTTTGTCATCAAACAACATATGGAATGAGTGAAAGAATACTTGGTGCTCTTATTGGAATTCATGGCGATAACAAAGGACTCGTAATGCCACCTGAAGTTGCACCGACACAAGTTGTAATAATCCCAATAATCTTCAAAGGGAAAGAAAAACAAGTCCTTAGTGCATGTGAAACACTTTACGAAAATCTTATAAAAGAAGGATTAAGAGTTCAAGTTGACAACCGTAATATTACGCCTGGAAATAAATACTATACTTGGGAACTCAAAGGTGTACCAATCCGAGTTGAAATAGGTCCGAAAGATGTTGAAAAAAATGAAATAGTAGTAGTTCGAAGGGATACATCTCAAAAAAAATCAATTTCAAATAAATTGATTGTTAAAACGATTAATGAAGAACTTAAATCAATTGCAAAAGATCTGTATGATAAGGCAAAGAAAATCCTAAATGATAACCAACATAGGGTTAAAACCGTTGAAGAAGCAAAAAAGTTGAAAGGCATTGTTGAACTTCCATGGTGTGGCAAAGAAAATTGTGCTTTAGAAATAGAAAATATTTTAGATGGAAAAACATTAGGGGAACCAATTGATGATAAAAATTGCAGTCATCCTTGTCCTATATGTGGTGATAAATCTATTACTTGGATGAGATATGCAAAAACATATTAAAAATGAGGTGAAATAAATATGAGTGGAAAAATATCAGGTTTTTTAACGGAATTAAAATTATCTTTAAGTATAGTTCTAACAATCATTGGATTTTTATTATTTTTAATAGGAATGAATTATATCTCTGATGTATTCGATATATTTGGGCTACCTAAAGAGATTTTAGAATGGAGCATTTTTCTGTTGATTGTTGGCTTCATAATCTTAGTAACAGGGATATATTATCTTTATACATATTTAAAGGATCGAAAATTTATTTTAGAGGAATTGGAAACAAATAAACGTTCTGAAATAATAAAAAAACATTCTGAATTGCAAAAAGCTGTTAAACATATGCCTTCAAAATACAAAAAAATGTTAGAAGATAAAGAAGAAGAATGTAAAATTAAATAAAATACTTATTTTGGAAGGTGAAAGAAAAATTCCAGAGTTTTATATTATTTTAGTTGAGCCAAAATATGGTGGAAACATAGGTGCCGTTGCAAGAATAATGGCAAATTTTGATTTTAAAAATCTATTTCTTGTGAATCCATGCAAACTGGATGATGAATGTTATGCAAGAGCTATGCATGCACAAAAAATACTTGAAGATGCAAAGTTTTTTTCATCTTTTGAAAAAGCAGTAAAAAATATAGATTATCTAGTGGCCACTTCATCAATTGATAGTAAAAGCGATAAAAGACATTTGAGAAACCCTGTAATGCTTGAAGTTTTTTCAAAAAATATCTATGATGCACAGGGAAAAATCGGTCTCGTATTTGGCAGGGAGGATTATGGTTTATATAATCAAGAAATAGCAACTTGTGATATAATGGTTAAAATTCCAACGGATGAATCTTACCAATCATTAAATCTTTCTCATGCAGTAGGAGTTTTTCTATATTCACTTTATATAAACAAAGAATCAAAAAAGAAAATCAAAAGAACTATTGGAAAAATAGAAAAGGAAAAACTATACTCATTTTTCTCAGAGCTTTTGGATGAAATTAATTATCCTCTGCATAAAAAAGAAAATACGGAAGTTATGTTTAAAAGAATAATGGGTCGTGCTATTCCTTCAAAATGGGAATATCATACTCTCATGGGCGTTTTTAGTAAGACATTAGATAAAATTAGGAAAAAAAAATAAATTTTTAGTTTAAACCGTCTCAATTGTAAAAAATACATTATGGTTTTTAAGAGCAGAATGAACTTTATCTGCAAACCATACAAGTTCTTCGACTGTTACTGCTTCTTCAACCCAATCGTAAACAAAATCATAACTACCTTTTGCTGTTTTAAAACCTAAATTTAATAACTGATTTTTTACTTCTGATGGTTTACTTCCTTCACTGTTGAACATTATTGTGAGATATGTTTTCAAATGAAATCACCTCTTATGTATGAAATTAGTATAATAGTATTAAATAATTACGTTTTTACATTTATGCAGAAAATGGAATCGGAGCAAAACATATAACAAAAATTACTAATGCTGCTATTCCTAATATTATTCGTCGGGTATCTAATGGAGTGTACTCATTTAAAGGCGGTTGATGTTGCGTTCCAATAAAAAGTAAAATTATTATTGCAATAAAAAACCAATATTCATAAAAAAGACCAAGAGAGATTACTGCGAATAATACTATCCAACTTGCATATTTGTGTTTTTCTTTTAGAAGTGCTCTTGCTACATGTCCCCCGTCTAATTGTCCAATAGGTAAAAGATTAAGAGAAGTTAAAAAAAGTCCAACCCATCCTGCAAAAAGTGTCGGATGCATTGATGCATTATCAGGAATTATAAAAAAATTACTTAGTCCTTGTAAAAGCAGGGGGTAGGTGACATCAAAAGGTGGTCCCTCTGGTGAAATTGATATCGAAG
>MUGC01000121.1 GCA_002900535.1 Thermoplasmata archaeon M9B1D
GGAAGTGTTTAATAAATAACTAGGAGGATTCAAAATGTTAAGTTGCATTATCGGAGACAATAGAATAAATCTATTGAATGACAAGTACGATAACATTCAATTAAAAAAATGGGCTTCAAAAAATATATTAATTTGTCCAGCTTGTGGTAAACCATATGAATATTGTCATGGTAAGATAAAAATACCATATTTTAGACACAAAGACAAACAAGAATGCTTAGATATATATTCAGAGAGTGAAACTCAAGAGCATCTACAAGGTAAGAAAGATTTATATGAATGGTTAATCAAACAAGACGGAGTTTCTAATGTTATATTGGAGGGATGGTTGCCTAAAACAAAACAAAGACCAGATATAATGTTTATATTTAATGGAAAACAACACGTAATAGAGTATCAGTGTACTCCTATATCAAGTGAATATTATGAAAGACATGAATTATATAAAGCAAGTGGAATTATAGATATATGGATTTGTGGAGCTAAAAATTATTTTCAAGAATATCATAAAGGAAATGGAAATAAAAGATTAAATATTTTAGAGAAAGAAACTAGAAAATATTATAATACAGTAACAAGAGAATTATTTTTTTTAGACAAAGATATAAACATAGATGACAAGAAATTTAATTCAGAAAAAATTGATTTAAAAAGAATAAAAAATATAGATTTATCTTATTCAAATAATAGTTATTTTAAAAGCAGAAGAAAAGGATGGGTTACAGAATATACATATAAGTGCAATAATTCATTTGCCAAATATGCAAAAATAGATAATTTTAAATTAGAGAGGATGAAATAATGGCTGGAATAAAAGTACCACAACATAAAATATTCAAAATAACTAGCACACAATTAAAATATGCTAATTATAATTTAAATATTACATTAAAAGATGCTTTTGATTTAGAGGAATTAGTACCATTATTTCAAAGTCAAGCATTTCGTTCTATAGCAAACATATTAAATAAAGAACCAAACAATGTTAAGTATACAGAAAAAGTATTAGCTATAACTTTTGACGATATGCTATTGTTTAAAGAAATAAATAATAGGGATATTATTGTAAATGGAGAAAAATATAAGAGATTTGTAGGAACTACGGGAGGATTAAAGAATAATACATTATTATTTGTAAATGAAAATATTTATGATGAGCTATTTGAAATATCTGAATGTGGAAGAAATAAAAATATTCCAATTATACCAGCTAAGTTAGAAGCATATAGAGCTTTATTTTTTAGTAGTAGTCAACAATTGCCTAATCCAAATGGTATATTAGTTGTTAAAGACTGCATAACAAAATATATTGATACAATTATTAGCATAGATGATTCAGAAGATGGAGAACCCAAGTCAGAAATATTAGAAAATGTAGAATTGGAAAATAATGTATCAGATGGATTTAATTTATGCACTATTGAATACATGAAAAGAGCAAGTAAATATTTAGGTCTTGAATATATAGCAAATGGATTATGTCTTAGAAATGCATGGCTAAAGGGTATGTTATATGCTTTTCCTATAATTGAATTTATTAAAAAATATGCAGATGATAATTATATGATTGAAGACATTTGGGGAAATATGATTGACATAAGAAATGTTGAAATGATTATAACAGAATCTAGTTTAAAGTTGTGGAATAGTTATAAATCAATTGATGATTATATATCAAATTATAAGAAATATGGATATACCTTTTCTACTACTAAAATAATATCAAACCATTTAGAAGATGAAAGAGAATTGAATTATCAATATTTGCAATCATATGATTTCGATGATAATGATATTGAAGAATTATGTAAACCAACTGTAGAATATCTAAAGAAATCAATGGGTGGTGGATATAAAGAAACATTAGAATTTCTAGGCATAAATGGGAATTTAAATGATAACAGTTGGCAACAAGCATTATATACAAATGAGTATATGATTAAAGACCCATATATTGTTGATTGTGTACATAGAATGATAAAGCAAAAAATAAACAATGCTAAGATAGGAAAGTTAAAAGTTAATGGTAATTATCAATTGGCTAGTGGCGACCCTTTTGCATTAATGCAATCTATATGTGGATTAGAAATAACGGGACTATTGAAAGCAGAAGAAGTATATTCAAAGTACTGGATAGATAACAACGTTGATGATATCGTAATATTCAGAAGTCCGATGACCAGTCATAATAATATTAGAAGATGTAACATTATTAATAATGAAGATGTACTATATTGGTATCAGTATATGTATGGAGTTATGATTATAAATGGATTTGATAGTTTTTGTATGGCAGAAAATGGATGCGATTGGGACGGAGACTTACTTTATTCAACAAATAATGAAGTATTATTAAGAAAACACATAAAATTACCAGCTATAAGTTGCTCACAAAGAAAAGCAAATAAAATAATTCCAACAGAAGAAGATATATTAAAATCTAATGTTAATGGAATGGATAATAAAGTTGGTTCGATAACTAACAGAGTTACAGCTATGAAAGAAGTGCAATCAAAATTTGATAAGGGTTCAAGGGAATATAAAGAGATAGACTATAGAATGGCTTGCGGTCAATTATATCAACAAAATGAGTTAGACAAGATTAAAGGAATTGTATTTAAACCTATGCCTAATAATTGGTATAATATATCTTCATGCAAAGACGACTTTTCAAAGTCTATTTGTGCAAATAAAAAGCCATATTTCTTTATATATATCTATAACAATGTGAAATCAGAATATAAAAAATATATTAAGTCAAATGAAGATAAATGTATGACAAAATTCTTTTGTACTATTGATGAACTCTCGACAAAAGAAAATAAAACAGAAGAAGAACTTAATTTTTTAGAGTGGTATTATAAAGGTATGCCAATAGGTAATAATCCATGTGCAATGAATAAAATATGCTGGCACATAGAAAAAGAATTTGATGGATATAAGAATTTACTTAAGGCAAATGGAAACTTTGATTATAATATATTAAAAGTAAAAAGAAGATGTTCTGAAAAACATAGAGATGAAATAAAATCCTTGTTAAAGGAATATGTCAAAAAGATATCTGACTACAAAACTAATAAAATTAGAAGTGACAAAAATGACGAAGATAGAAAAGTTCAAAGATTTAGTATGAAAAAATATTTCTATAATAAAGCAAAAGAAATATGCCCAGACGACAACGAGAGATTAAATATTGTGTTGGACTTATGTTATGGATATAAAAATAATAAGCAATTCTGCTATGATACTATAGGAGATTTGATAATCAAACGATTGGAGGAATTAAAAAATGCTAATAATGAATGAAAAGGAATTTATTTATAATATAATACATCATAAGTCAGAAATACCAAAGAACTTTTCATTTAAAAGATTAGTTTTTATAATTTCAGAATATTTTTCAAATGAATATAACATTTTAAATAAAGAAACTTTATATGAGTCAGTAATAAAAGTAATAAATAATTTAAACATTGAATATTATATAGATTTCAAATATGATAAAACAATTAGAGGTATATGCGATAAAGTAATCGAAGATAATATTAAATTAAAAATAATTGAGTACATTCCATTATATGATTCAGAACTAGAACTAATAAATACTTTAACAAAAGATAGAGAAAAGAAATTATTGTTCACATGTTATATAATATCTAGATTTTACAATACAGAAGGATGGGTGAATATAACTAGGGCTGAATTATTTAAATTATCTAATGTAACTGCTACATCAAAAGATAGAAACATAATAATTGGCAAATTAATAAAAGGTGGATATTTATTTGATGCTCAAAGGAATGATAATTTAAATATAAAAGTAAATTTATTGGAAGGAGAAGAAGTATTAAGAGTAAAAGATTTAGAGAATATAGGAAATCAATTCATATCATTTAGCAAGAAAGATTATATTATGTGTGAAAATTGTGGAAGATTGGTTAAGATAAAGAGTAATAGACAGATGTATTGCAAACAGTGTTTTAGATTGATGGAATTAGAAAAATACAAAAAATATAATGAGAAAAGATAATTTAACCACTTTTAGAAAATCTCTCAAACCCTTGTTATTACTAGCTTTAGATTACTTTTTTATAAAAATATGTGATTCTCTTATAATGATAGTAAATAGGGAATTTCGTGGGAATAAAATGGCAGTTGAAAGCAAATAAATCAATTGCCACCCACATTATTTTAAGAGAAAGGAGAATACAAATGGGAAGACCAGCAAAAATAGAGATAGAAAGACCAGTAGAAATTAAAGATGGTAAACCAAAACGAGGCAGAAAAAAGAAATCACCATATGACCTCAACACAAGAGATATTGCGAGAACAATTTATAAACTCGATATCAACAC
>MUGC01000122.1 GCA_002900535.1 Thermoplasmata archaeon M9B1D
TTCCTCTTGTTACCACAAATATGGCTCTTGATGAATTGAAGAAAAAACTTGTTAAATTAGGTGATAAATAAAAATGGATTTGATTGGTCTTTGCAGTATTTGTGGAAAACCAGGTGCTATGAATACATGTATTTTGTGTGGTCGGTTGATTTGTAATAATTGTTTTGATCATACTCACAGGGTTTGCAGTAATTGTAAATCAGGTGTAAAATAAAATTTTTTTTTTATTTTATGATAAAAAAGAAATCAATATATACAACTTTTTAAATTTAGAACTATCAGAATATGATGGAGGAGAGAATATAATGGTTAAATGTAGTAAATGTGGAGCTAACATCCCAGATGAAGCAGAATTTTGTTCTGCCTGTGGAGCTAAAAAGCCAGGAGTGCAACGAGTACAACAACCTGTATATAGGCCAATGAAGGCATCTAACCCTAAAAATGTAAGTCCTTTGGAAGACATTTTTAATATGCTATTTTCAAAAACTGTGATTATTTTAGTAATTGCTTTAGGGATTTTATTTGCATGGATTGGAACAGTAATTGTAATTTTCGCCTCAGGCTCAGCAGATATAGCCACATTAATTAGTTCAATAGGTTTTGCTGCCATGGGTTTATTTTTAACTGGTGGAGGAATATGGAACTCTAAAATTGACAAATTTGTTAGACTTGCAATGGTATTGATTGGGATTTATTTAATTGCCCATTCTTTATATTCTTTATCAAGTCTTTCTTCTATGATGCCTTATCTATCAAATCTTTGGAATGGTTTAAACCCGTATTATTAATAAAAAAACAGATCATATATATAAGAGAGCCAATTTTTTTTTTCATTTTTTTAAAATTGAATGTTAATTAAAGTACACTGCATTTATATATATTTTTTTCTTTCATATTCAAATATATAGTGCCCTACCAAAACTTGAGAAACAAATAAAATTACGACTATTAAAGTCCAGATTGACAAGTCCATAACTTTATAACCACTAATTGACCAATACCGGCTATAAAGAAAAAATGAGCCCACTCCAACTATTAATAAAGTAAGTAAAAAAGTTTTTTGTTTATCCATTTTCTGATAGAATCTTTTTTCTGTTTCAATATGTTTTTTATTATAATCTAATTGCATCCCAATCACACGCTATTGTATCATTTCATTTATTTTAATGTTTTTGATAAGTTCCTATTATATAAAAAATATACATAACGTTGTATCGACTTTTATTGTTCATAATATCATTTTTATATTAAATAACTAGTATTATACACAAATATTCTAACACACATTTTAAATATATTATTTTTATTAGATATTGGGGGAAAAGATATGAGTAGAAAATTAATTGGAATTTTTGTTTGTATGCTATTAATAGCAAATATTATCCCAGTTATGGTTATGGCTGGCGATGAGGAAAACCCTGAAATAATAGATGAATTATCTGATACAGGTCTTTATACGTTAGATATTAATTCAGTTTGGTTTTATGAAAAATTAAATGATCCAGAGTATCTTTTTATATCAATGAAAATAGAAAATTTAAATGAAAAAATTAGCGCTGTTTTTTCTGTTACTTGGTTTTATAATAACATAAAATATGTATCTGGATTGGATATATCTTTTTATAGAGAGAAAGTTTTTAGAAGTGGTTTATATCAAAGAGCTACGCATCGACAATGGTTAAGTATGCCAGAATGTGAAGGTACCTATGACGTTGATTCGAATATTATCACTTGGAAAATTTTAAAAGAAAATATTGGTAATCCACAAAAAGATAGTGTTTTAACAAAAACAAGAGCCAGTGCAGTATTAGGTTTTCCTTTGAATTTATTACTTTTCTTATTTGTTGATTATCGAGACTTTGCACCAAGTGTTGTTACAGAATATGGAAAAGATTACATAATAAATTACTAAAAAAACTTTTTTATTTTCTTAGGATAGTTTTTATAAACTTTTAGTTGTTTAGAGATATTTGTATCAGGAAATGAAAAACATGAAAAAACAACTAATAATAGTTGGAATAATTCTCATACTTTTAACTGTTGTTTTAATTGGATGTAATGAAAAAACAAAAGAAGACTCTGAGCTAATTGTTGGAACTTGGAAAGACCCTGGTTTTGAAGACGTCTCATTCATATTTTTATCTAACAGAACTGGTTCATGGGCAGGTACTCCAATGTTATGGAAAATAGAAAATGCTACACTAGTAATTACTTTACAACAGAGTAGTTCCGAACCAGAATTTGTATATGATTATAGTTTTTCTGATAATAACAAATCCTTAACTTTAAATAATGTTGGTGGTATCCCAACAGTTTTAAATTTAGTAAAACAATAAAAAACTAAAATCAGTTTGTTATTGTTATAACTATTTCAATGATTGGTTAGAGTGGGTAGATCAAATAAGATGGGACGAAAAAAACACATATCGGTTGGTATTGTAAATCATGATCTACCCTAGATTCCCCAATACAGTAAATTATCTTTTAATATAAATACTATTTCTTATTTTTTATACTTTATAAATTATTATTAATTTTTATATTTACTTATTTTTTAAAGAATTATAACTATTTAGTTAGATAGTTAAAAAATCGTTTAATCTTTCGATTTCAGGATTCGCAATCCGAGAACCAACTACTGAAAACATATTTTCCAATAAATGTATATCTGAAACATATCCTTGATACAATTTATTAAATACTTCAACAAATCCTTTTGCATCTTTCAGATCAGCTGCATTAAAACATACGACCCAGTCGTAAATTCCATTTGTATAGAAACTGCTTATTATTTCTATCCCTGTTTTTTTTACTTTTTTTGATAACTCTCTATTTATTATTTGATCCATTAGCTCTTGTGTAACTGGTTTGCTTGTTTTTTTCATTAACAGTATGAAACTTTTTTTGTTTAGTTTTACTTCATCTAATACAGGTATATATCCCCAGATTGTGTTGTTTTTTTCTAGGTTTTTTATTATTCGCCATACTTTTTGTCTAGAAAACCCACAGGTTTTGGCAATTTCATTAACACTTTTATTTGCATTTGTTTCTAACTCTTCTAATATTTTTTTTTCATCTTTTTCTATTTGCATTATACTATTTTTTGGCATATGAAACAATATGCCTTTATATTATATAAAACTATTTAGTATATACAACAAATCGTCAATATTTTTATTTTTATATCTATTATGTTTCAAATAATTTGATTCTTAATTTGTTAGAAAGCGCTACAGAACGAAAGCAGTTTGTTATCTTTAGCATTTGTTTAAGATAGTTTTTATAAACAATTGGTTGTTTTGGGATAATAGTTTAGAGGGACGAAAAAATTAATGGATACTAATAAAAAAGTAAAGATTTTGGGAATTTTTGGAATTATATTTTTTATTTTAACTTTTCTTATTCCGATTACTTTAACTATGTATACTAATGTAACAGATATGGATTCTGATACTGAAATTATGTTTTCAAATCTAGAAGCTCTTTTTAGTTCATTTTTTTTGATATTGGCTGTTGTTTTCATAATTATAGCAGTTGCTATGGTTTTCATTGACAGAAAAAATAAAATGAAAGAAGGAGAAATTACAGAAAAACAATTTGATGAAATGAAAAAAAATTTAGAAAAATAGGTAATAATGCACGCTAAAGGCCACTTTGGATTAACACTATTTATATTATCATTAATAGGATTACCAATAGGTTTTGGACCTGAAAATTTGATGATATTTATTATATTTCTATCAGCAATTTTATCATCTTTACCAGATATAGACATAAAGATTGGTATATCTCATAGAACCGTTACACACAGTTTACTATTTGCAATAATAATTGGAATTTTATTTGGAATATTGTTAGGATATTCTTCAGGTTTATTATATGGATTTTTAGGTTTTATAGCAGGATTTTTAGCAATAGTAATACATATGTTAGGAGATTTAATGACCTTTCAAAAATTCAATCCATTATGGCCTTTTAAACAAAATTATTTATCATATGGATTATTTGAAGCAAAAAGTAAAGCAGCAAATAATATCTTTTTTGTTTTAGGATGGATAATGTTCTTTGTTTATATTTTTATTTCATAAGAAGCTTTGTAAAAAATATTTTAAAATTTGTTTTAGATAGTTTTTATAACGATTTACTTTTTAATACAAAATACTTATCAACATTATAACTATTCACTTGAAACACTTTATTTCGCAGGGGTAGCCAAGCATGGCCAACGGCGCAGGACTTAAGATCTTATCAAAAATATAAGGGTTCGATGAGACATCCTGTCTCGAAGGAGTCCGAGGGTTCAAATCCCTTCCCCTGCACTTTTTTACTACTAAAAACTTGCACAATTATATTTTAACCAATGTTTAATGGTAAAAGCTATCAATAATAATCTGAAAATCACTTTTTATGATACAAACAATTTTTTCAATACCTCATGTATGAGTATTTATTGATACCCTCCAATTTTTAGACTTGGATCACCAAAGAGAACATGCGTCTCAACAACTTTACCATCCCATCTATAGGTATAGACAGGAAAATTATTCACATAATCAACTATTAGCTGTCCATAGGTTTCTCCAAGAATATCAATATTTTCCTCATTATAAAGTCTAAAAAACTGTGTTTCAAACCATCCATCAAATCCTTCTATACAATCTGGAATACCATTACCATACCAATCTCCAATTCCAACACAACCATATCCACTACTTCCAATAGAAGCTATTGCACCACCACCTTTTTTTGCAACAGAAAACCAACTCCAACATTCAGGAACCCAAGTAGAGTAATACAAAGAATGCTGAGGATCTTTCAAAAGATTCAAAAGAGATACATCAAACTGACTATTATGACATCCACCCACCATTAAAATAGGATACCTCCCATCATTTGTAAATTTTAACATATCTCTCAGAAAAACACCTTCTGTCCAATTATTATCACTGTTCTCATGGGTTCCCCATTGACTTGGATTACCATGACCACAAAAATATAAAAAACCTGAACCTTTAGAAACTTCATTTTGAATGTTACTGGTTGTAAGATTTCCAAGAGATGTCCATATTTTTACTGCTTTGAAACTCTCCATAAACTCCAATGCCTTTTTATTTGCCTCTATTCCTTCATCATAGTTTGTATTATAACCATAATTTATTTCATTGAAAGTATCTCCTCCAACCACAATAATATTATTAAACCAATTTGATTCAAAGCTATTTTCCTCATATTCAATTATTTTATCAACAAGAATTTTAACTTCAAAGCCGTACATACAAGCAAGTCTGCCAATATAGACATCTGGACACAAGTCAACATCATCACTCATTGAAAGATTTTCAGGATATGGCCATTCACCATAAATACCATCATTATCAGTATCCCAATTGGAAAAATTTCCTTCATAATCAAATATATCTGAATAATAAAGATCAGATATAAACTCTAGTTCTTCATACTTCTCTCCCTTATCTGTCTCAAGATTCACATATCTAATAGGCATCTTTACATAATTACCAACAAGCATTACATATTTTACACTCCAATTCTCAACTGCATTTTTAATGAAATATTTTATCTTTTCAGGGTTATCTCTCCCTTCTACCGGAAAAAAAACACTATTATAAATGTCATTTAAAGTTACGGTTATTGTTTTAATTCCATGACTGTTTTTATGATCTATCAAAGGTTTAAGTAGAGGTGCAAAATTATCATAAGAAATTATGAGCAGATCGTATTCATTAGGAAATACGTAAATATCACTTGGTTCCTCATAGATAATTTCAAGATTTATTACTTTTGCATATTTTATATTATTTACTAAAGGATTATATCTAATAGGGCTTAACTGAACTGTTAAAAAAGTTGTATATTCATTATTTCTATTTAACCCACCTGAGATCTTATAAGAGTAAATTTCTTCAGGAAAAAGTTGATTCTTAAAATAAAAATTATCATTTATCTCATTTTCCTCAGCAGATTCACACTCGACAGTGGATGGTTCGGATGATAATTTAATTTTTTTAGAAAGTTTCATCTCACCAAAATCAGATGAAAAACAATTCAATTCTTTTATCTTTGTGCCAAGAGGAAATTCAAAAGTCTCTAAAAAAACAGGTAATATAGGTTCTCCAGATTTAGATAATAAAGAGTTAGACTCATTAAGATAAATATTTAAAAAATCATTCTGTTCCCTCACTTCAGGTATAGAAAAATATTTAGTGATATTAATTATTTTTTCATTTGCATGTTCTTTGTTTTTAAAATTTATTTCTGCATTAATTGTACTTATGCTTACACATACAATCAAGCAAAAAATGATTAATGTCAAAAGTTTCAGCGATATTTTAGTATTTTTCATATATTCTTCCCCAAATAGTTTAATATTAATGGCTTTATGCATATAAATATTACTTCAAGCAATAAATTTACGGTAATCTTATATACAAATTGTGTATCCAAAACTGAAAATAAGTCCTTAACTTT
>MUGC01000123.1 GCA_002900535.1 Thermoplasmata archaeon M9B1D
TCTCCGCCAACATCAGCAATTTTTTTTTCAATTTCTTCTAGTTCTTTTTGAATTTCCGTATGTTGTTTTTTCAGCTCGTTGGATTTATTATCAAGTTTATCTTTCTCTTTTTCGTAAGAATCAATTTGTTTACCTACCTCGGCCATTTGTGATTCAACATCTTGTTTCTTTTTAATAGCAATTTTTGCTTTGGTTTCATATAGTTGGTCCTTAAGCTCTTTGTAACGAAATGCGCTATCGCGATCGTTTTTAAGCTGATGAATTTGGTTTGAAATTTCATTTAATATAATTCTGATTCGTTCAAGGTTGCTGTCCACTTCTTCTCTTTCTTTTTCCGCATTTTTAATATCATTGTCAAAATGAGAGATCCCTGCTATGTCATCAATAAGTCTGCGTCTATCTATATTTCCCATTTCAATTAGACTTGTAACATCACCTTGCTTTACAATATTGTATCCATCACTGGTCATACGTGAATGAGATAGGACATTTACAAAATCAGAAAAAGTCGCTGATTTTTCATTTATATAAAACTTGCTATAATAATTATTCGGGTCATTTTTTAAAGGTGCTCTTTTTATCATTCTTGTTAAAATAACATCGTTTGAATCAACAGGCATTTTACGTTCAGAATTATCAAAAACTAATGATACTTTACAGTATTTTGCAGGATTTTTGTGTTTCTTTCCCCCATTGAAAATAAGATCAGTAAGTCTTCCCGCACGCATAACTTTTGAGCTTTTAGGGCCGAGTACAAATAAAATCGCATCTGCAATATTACTTTTACCTGATCCATTTGGACCTGTTATTGCAGTAAAACCTGGGAAAAAAGGGACAGTCATTTTTTTTCCAAATGACTTGAAATTGTCCATTCTAACTTCTTTTAGATACAGATTCCATCCACTCCTATCAACTCAAATCAAACTATTCTCTAAATCACCTTATCTTTATTCCTTTGGCATCCCTAAGTTTCTTAAACGAATTTGAGTATATAAAATTTTTTAGATATTTTTAAATTTATTCTTAATTTTTTATCAAGATTCTATCATTTTCTAATAAAATCTTATCAAATTTTATAACACATGTTTATCGTTAAAGCTTTAAAACTTACTAAAATCCAAAACTATATATTATGCTGAAAGAATTACTTGTATAAAAGGTGATGAGAGATGACATTTACTTGGGATCCTATATACACTGTAAATCTAGCGTTATGTATAATAATTTTTATTTTAGGATGTTGGGGTTATAAGAAACAAAAAGACACCATGCCACTTTATATTGGTATAGCCTTTGGTCTCTTTGGTATTTCCCATCTTGTTACACTTTTTGATATGGCAAGCGATCTGACGAATGTTCTGATAGTAATTAGAGTGCTTGCCTATCTGATTGTTATATTTGCCTTGTACATGTTCGTGATGAAGAAGACTAAATAAATCATCTGCACTAATTGATATACTATTGTCAAATACAGTTTCTCAGAATGAACTGTTTTTACATTTTGTTGTTTTTATAGGTTGTTTTCTTAATTTTGTTGCATAAATATTTTCAATTAAATATTTATAGATGCCCTATGATTTAATATTTATTATTTTCTGGGGGAATATGATAAAAATGATAAAAAAAATTTTATGTATAATATTAATGATGCTGATGATATCCCCTGTTGTTTTTGCAATGGAAAAAAATATTAAAAATGAAACAAATCAATCCAAAAATATATCAATAGTACCAGGTGAAAATGATGATTTTACTGATTTGCTACTAAATCCAATTGATGAACAGAGTTTGATTGGAAGAGATGTTAAAACAGTTGATGGTAAAAAAGGTAAAATACAGCAGATCCGGGATACTAAAGCTGAACCAAATGATATACTAGATGTATGTGATTATGTTACTATTGAATGGAATGAACCAAAGATGAGTAAACCATGGAAGACTTATCATATAGATGACATGTCACCAGTAGGGGGAGATGGCTGGTATTACCATTTTGATTATAAATCATCAAATAAGGTTGCACCATTTCATTTACCAAAACCAAAAGGAGATATTCCTCCACTTCCACCAGATGATAAAAAAAACCATTTTGTTGATGATGATAACACTGAAGGTCCCTGGGATGGAACCTACGATCATCCCTTTAGGACAATACAAGAAGGAATTGATTTAGCTGCTCCCGGTGATACAATAGTTGTTTCGGCAGGAACATATAATAGTTTCATGTGTGGTACATCATATACAGCTATATGTTCATCAACACTGTATGGCGCTGTAGTATGGGCAGATGATTCAACATCACCTCATCTCCCAGCAGCAGTTAATATCAAGGCAGATGGAGTAACAATTAGTGGTTTTAAAATAGAGAACAATGGTGAAGATGAAGAAGATGCAGGTATAGATATCCAATCTAGCAACAATACAATATTTGGAAATTATATTACAAACAGTAAAAATGGTATCTATTTACATGAATCAGCGAAGGATAACACAATATTTGAAAACACAATAGAAAATAATGAATGGGGCATTTTCCTCATGAGTGATTGCAGTGGCAATTACCTTTTTAATAATAATTTTATAGATAGTAAAGGATTTCATGTTATGGACTATAGTATAAATCAATGGGATTCAGAATTCTATTATGGGAACTACTGGGATGATTACACAGGAAATGACAACAATGGTGATGGCATTGGAGATACACCATACATAATTCAGGGAGGAACTAATCAAGATAACCAACCATTAATGAATCCTTGGCAAAATAAAAAACCAGATACACCAACTATAGAGGGTCCAAACTCGGGATCACCTCAGATATCATATAATTTTTCAGTGAACTCATCAGATTTAAACAATCATGATTTAATCTATGAGATCGACTGGGGGGATAGTTCAACTGAATATACATCATATTATGAATCAAGCATATCCCAAAACATTAGTCATCAATGGGAATCTGAAGGAGATTACACAATAAAGGTTCGAGCAATAGATTACTATGGTGCTGAAAGTGACTGGGCAACACTTGAGGTTACCATGCCTAAAAATAAGATAATGAACATTAATTTATTTTTACAAAGGTTGTTTCAGTGTTTTCCACTGTTTGAGAAAATACTAAACCAGATAATATAAATTAAAACTCATTTTTTCTTTTTTATTTTAGTTAAAAATTGTAGGTGTGGTAAATTCAACCAAAGGTTAAAAGCCCTCCACTGTTTTATGTTAAAAAAGTGTGTTTTTACAGGAGAAAAATCATTTTTTGATGCCGAGAGTGGGAATACAACAAAAGGTTCAATTTAGTAACGATTTACAAGAATAAAAATAACATGTGATTATTTATTTCTTGTTTTCAATTCCTTACCTGCTAAATATGCTCCTATTATAATGAGGATTAAACCTCCTACCCAACCAACAATAGCATTGGTTTGTTCTGTAGTAATTGCTGCGTATCCAAATCCTATTAGCCCACATATAATTAAAATTACTCCACCTATAACAACAAGAGTCTTCATTTCAATCTCTCCTCTAAACTTAATCTCAATTGATTTTAATAACATTTTTGAAAAAAAAAGTTTTCATAAATAATGCAGGGTAAGAGATTTGAGCACTAATTTATTAGAGAAACTAATACTTATTCAATACCTGTTTTTTTATTTTCTAAAGAATTTTTAACAACTTCAGATATTCTTTTTTTTCTTGTCTTTTCAGTTTTTGCATTTTTTACCCAACCAATATACATATTTCTATAACTATTAGCAAATTTTTGAAAATTATTCCATGCTTTTTTATTTGCAATAAGAGCATTTTTCAAATCTGATGGTAATCGTTCCCTTAATAAATTTGTATAAGCAGTATCCCAAAATCCTTGTTTTTTTGCTTCCTCAATTTTATCAAATCCTGGCTGTGTCATTTTTCCCAAAGAAATCATTTTTTCAGCATTTTCTTTATTAATCTTTGACCACACACTTTTTGATTTCCTGGGAGAATATCTCAATATAAATCTCTCTTCATCAATTTTTTTTAGTTTACCATCTATCCACCCAAAACAAATTGCTTCTTCAACAGCATCAAAATGATTTAAACCCTTTTTACCAGATGATTTTTTATAATGTATAAGCCAAATTTCATTGATGGCTCTATGATTTTTTTCTAACCAGTTACGCCATTCATCTCTATTTTTAAAAAACAGAGCATTTGCCAACTCAATAACATTCATCTTAATTTATAGCTCCTGCCAGATTTTTTAGTTCTCTTATAAGTAATTCTATTCTGTGTAAACAAATTTTTCTTAAATAAATTTTTTAAAAAGTGCAGATGAAAGGATTT
>MUGC01000124.1 GCA_002900535.1 Thermoplasmata archaeon M9B1D
GTGTTGATATCGAGTTTATAAATTGTTCTCGCAATATCTCTTGTGTTGAGGTCATATGGTGATTTCTTTTTTCTGCCTCGTTTTGGTTTACCATCTTTAATTTCTACTGGTCTTTCTATCTCTATTTTTGCTGGTCTTCCCATTGGTTTCTCCTTTCTTTATTAATTGTCCACCTTTAACCCGATGGACGGGGTTTAAATTGTCGCAACTCCCATATTTATTAACCGTATCGGGAAATAACGGTTGAACTACTCGTGGCTGACCACTTTCTGTCCTATTCATTAGTGCCGATTATAAAAACGTATTAAACGCACTAATATCAATGGTTTCAGCAATCGAAATTGTGTTTATTGTAAAGAAAATTAAGCATTTTTTGAGAAAATATTCAGTAAACTCTCCTTATTTACAGCATATAATGTTGCAATTAGTGCTGATTTATTATTATCAATTTTTGAATTTATAGTATTTTTTTTTCTTTTTACTCCAATACTTATGCAAAAAGCCCTATCAATAAGCCATGATATTAAACCCAAATAATTCTTAGATAAATATGTTTTGTTTATCGTTTCTATTATCTCATCAAAGTCTGACCTTAATAAAAAATATTCATCGCTATCTGATATATTATCATGAACATATAAAGAAAATTTCTCAATCATTGCCTCTACTTTTTTTGATTTAACCCTATTATCATTCATTTCAAATTTATTAAAAAAATAATCCATAGGCAATGTAGATTCTTGTGACTTATATTCTTCAAACTTCATTTTACATATATAGTTCATAGGGCAATCTAATCTTTTATTTATTTTTTCTTTTGAAAATGATTTTCTATCTTTTCTTAATTTAACATCTTTTATATGTTTCCAAAATAAAGGGTATTGATTTTTATTGATATTCATATCTTTTTTTATTCTGTCCAATTCTTCATCAATATCAATATCAAATCTTCTTTTTGCTGAATCTATAGCAACTTGTGCTAAAACTGATAATATACAAACATAATCATTATATTTTGGGTCATCAAAATTATAACTATATGTTAATGCTAATTGAGCTATATTACTTGATTCTCCTATTGCAGTTCTAGAAGATGCTATTGAATTATCTATTATTGCATAGTTTAATAAAGTGTTATCATATTTATTAGTCTCTTTTGGTATATTATTTACTATAGTATGAAATTGTTCATAACAATATCTAGCATAAGTTACAATATCTTCTTGATTTGTAGTATAAAGACTATCTGAATCTTGGTCGCTACCATTATTTCTATCTTGAAAATCTGTATGAATCATATTTACTGCTATTATTTGTTCTCCAAAATCAAAATATTTAAATAATCTTTCATCATATATATTATGCATATAACTCATATTATTTTTACTATTAAATGGACTTCTAAATCCAGCTAAATATTCACCGTCTTTAAATCTTTGAGTAAAACATTGGATTGTTCCATCTTCTTGCTTAAATGTATCATCATTTTCAACATCTTCATCTACTGAATGTAATAACATGGCATATGGAGAACCAACAATAACTAAATTATCTGCGTCTTGTATTATTTTTCCAGTTTTTACATTCTCAATATATGAACGAATGATTCTGTATTTTCTATCTCTAAAATACTCACTTCTAGTAAAATCCATATTCTGTTCACATAATGCAACTAATGCTTCATAATCATTTGAGAAATTTTTATTCATTGAAAGATATTCTAAAAATGCATTGTTATCACGCTTAATAAGATTAACATAATCTCTAGTTTTTTGTGTAACACTATCCATAATATTTATATCTAATGAATTAATCATCTGATAACTCATTTTTTGAACATCTCCTAATTTGCTTTGGTGTGCTGTCTTAACTACTCCAAATTTATTTCCATTCTCATTTACTTTTTCACACCAATATTCATATGATATACCAAACTTTAACCACTTCATAGCATTATCTGTTGTTATTAATTTGATATCTTTGACAAGATGTTTATTCCCAAACATATCTTCTACTTCTGACGTTTCGTATTTTTCTCCAAACCAATCTTTAAAGAATAATTGTAATCTTCCTTTAAATGTCGCCATCTTGCACATATGATGTCTTAATAGCGCATATCCATTAATCCAATCTGGTAAAATACTTTCATCTGCAATTGCTTGACCATCAAACAAGGTGTTCTTTAATTTATAATCTGACATTCTCTTTGCTATTAAATGTCTATCATCATCTGTTTCTACGCTTACTATATTTGTCTTAAAAAATGAATCAACATCTTTTAATATTAATATATCTCTAGGGTCAATCTCAATTCTTCCTACAATTGTACTTGATACAAGTGGAGCATAAGCACTTATCTCTACAAGTGGTGCATTTACTTTAGGAAACTTAACTCCCATATACATAAAATTTCTAGCTTTCTTAAATAGACGTTTACATATGAACATGCACGAACCATTTTTGGCTTTCCCTGTACTACGATATAACATTTCATAATGTATGATTTCTTTTGATTTTAATTCCCCTTTTTTATTAACATATATATATTCTACATCAACACCATCTTTATAAAATATTTCTCTTATCTCTTCGTTGGATAACTTTTCATATAAATCTTTATTCGACTCTATTTTTTCTTTAATTTCTCTAATCTTAACTATTCTTACTTCGTCTTTTTCATCTTTAATAATTTTTTCTATATTTTTTATCTCTCCATCATAATCTCTTACTCCATAATCAAACTTCAAACATATAATATCTTTTGTTGAACCATTATTTGCAACCTTTAATCCATTATCTAATAAAAAGTCTAATAACAAGCTATTCGTAAACATGGCATTCTTATATTCATATCTGTCTCTTGTACCATGATTATATCCATATAATGAACCAGCTTGAATATTCTTTATTCTTACGCCATGTTCTAATGACATTTTAAATCCTCCTAGTTATTTATTAAATGCAGTACATATTTTAGTTGAATTTGATTTTAATTTACAATTATTTTCTTTTAAACAATAATGGCATATACTTTCAGTCTTTTTAAAACATAACTCCATATTGGCAGTATTTCTTTTATTGCATGTATCATAATTCCAACAATCAAAACATATTTTATTTTCTTTGTACTCATAATTATTTTTAGTTTCAATTTTAGCATTAGTAGATAAAATAGAATTTCCATTATTGTTGATTAATTCAAATAATCCATCCACAAATTTTATATTATCTTCCATATACTTTTCCTACTCCATAACAATACACATCTTCAACTGCAAATCTACAAGTTTCTAATTCTAATTCTCTTAACATTTCCCAAGAATATATATTATCATATCCTATTACTAAATCACTATTTTCTGCTTCTTTTATATTTCTATTTACTGAATTATACGACATTTCCATCCAAATCATCTTTCTCATTCCTTTCTTTTTCTTCATTATACCATATCACTTTATCATTGTCAACATAAATTGTATCGAAATTTAAAACATATTCATAAACTTTCTCATAATCTTCTATAGATATATTTAATGTAGATAAATTATGTAGATAAATTTCGCTTATTTACTACTTCAATCACTTATTTCACCCTTTCTCTCTTAACCTAAACACATTATATCATACTAACAATAATTTGTCAACATTTTCTTGACTTTTTGTTTATTTTATAGTATAATGTAGTCAAGGAGGTAGAACATGTTTAAAAAATACAAAGAGAAAATCAGTGTTATGGAAAGGGTGATAGATGATTTAAAGGAAAATAATAAAAATCTCAATTCAATCATTGCATCACTAAATGAACAAATTAAAACAAAGGATGATGAAATTAAAGAACTACATTATAATTATGATGACATTATCAAATTAAAGAAACTAGAAATTAACAAACTCGATGAGCAACTAAATTCATATGAATCAAAAGTTGAAATTAAAAGACTAGGATTTTATGATATCAAAGAACCACTATATTATAAGGATGAGTTAGCCAATATAAGACAGAAACAACGACAGATGCTAATTAATAAGATATATTATAATGTAAGTGATAAGTGGTATGTAAATGGTGACTCAAAACAAGGAAATTCATTAATTAAATTTTTGACTCATATATCAATCACTTCGTTTAACTTACTGTGTGATAATTGTATGGACAAAGTTAATGTTTCAAACAATCATGCTTTAGAATCTAAGATTAAAAGAACATTTGAAAATTATAATAATGAACTATCAAGAAATTCTGTACAGTTGAACAAAACTTATCTCAATCTTAAACTAGATGAACTGAATATTAATTATAAGATTAAGTTAGCCAAGGATAA
>MUGC01000125.1 GCA_002900535.1 Thermoplasmata archaeon M9B1D
TACCCAAATCAAGAAAATGAATTAGCAATAGTTGATGTTTATAGACAATATGAAGCACTTGCTGAACAACTAAGTCTTATTCCAGATTATATATCAATGATAATACAACCTGGAAATCATGATGCAGTAAGACCTGCAGAGCCACAGCCAACTTTTGAAAAGGAAATACAGGATTTATTTTCTGGGATGGATATGACTTTTGTTGGCAACCCCTGTTATTTTAGCCTCCATGGTGTAGAGATTTTATCTTATCATGGTCAAAGTCTTCTGGATTATGTGACTAACATTCAGCATCTTAAATATAATGAACCTGTTGAAATAATGAAAGTAATGCTTCGTAAACATCATCTTGCTCCAACCTATGGAGGTTACACACCACTTGCACCTGAACATTTGGATTATATGGTTATTGATAGAATTCCTGATGTTTTTGTCACAGGTCATGTTCATTTAGCACAATACAGTGATTATCGTGGTGTAAAACTTATTAATGCATCCAGCTGGCAGGCTCAGACATCTTATCAAAAAATGCTTAATTTTATTCCTGATTCTGCAAAACTTCCCATTATTGATTTGAAAACGGGTAATGTTACAATGATGGATTTTACAAACTGCCGATAAAAAACTTTTTCATTTTTGTATTTTAATGATACAAAAGTTTAAACGTTTTTTTTGCATAATAAAAAGAAACCTACTTTTGTATGAGCTGAACAGTATGGGTGGGGATTTAACCAATAATATTAAAGTAAGCGACGATATGCATAAATATTTTAGCAACCTTCAGGAAAATATTGACCAATGCTATAAGATAGCCAAAGAAGCAAGAAAAAAAGGACTTGATCCAGAATTTCAAGTAGAGATACCGCAAGCATTTGATCTTGCAGCACGTGTTGAAGAGCTTGTTGGACCTAAAGATATTGCACCAAAAATCCGTGAGGTTACAAAAAGAATTGGCAACCGTGAGCTTGTATCAATTGAAACTGCGAAATATATTGCAAGTGGAAAAAAATACAAATTCGAAAGAACTGAGGGTGCACTTGATCAAGCAATCAGAACAGGCCTTGCAATTCTAACCGAAGGTGTTTTAGTAGCACCAATTGAGGGAATTGCTGAAGTAAAAATTGGTAAAAACAAGGATGGAACAGACTATGTTGATCTTTATTTTTCAGGACCAATAAGATCTGCTGGGGGAACAGGTCAAGCAATGAGTGTTTTAATTGCTGATATTGTAAGACGAGAATTAGGAATCGACAAATATAAACCAACTGAAGGTGAGATAGAAAGATACAAAGAAGAAATTCCATTGTATAAAAGAGCTCAACACTTGCAATATACTCCTAGTGTTCAAGAAATAGATAAAATCGTTCGTAACTGCCCAATTTGTGTTAATGGTGAAGGAACCGAAGATGAAGAAGTTACAGGATATCGTGATCTATCACGTGTTGAGACAAATCGTCTTCGTGGCGGAGCATGTCTTGTTATCGCAGAAGGACTTTGTCTCAAGGCACCAAAGATTCTAAAGCATGTTAAAAAATTAAAGCTTAAAGAGTGGGACTTCTTAGACATTTTTGTAAATAAAACTGTTACACAAAAGGAAAGTTCAACAGGTAAAATACCTGAAATTTTACCATCTTCAAAATACATTGGTGAAGTTATTGCAGGTAGACCAGTTTTTTCGCATCCATCCAGAAAAGGCGGTTTTCGCCTTAGATATGGTCGTGCTCGAACAGCAGGTCTTGCATCTACCGCAATTAGCCCTGTATCTATGCACCTATTGGATGGGTTTATTGCCGTGGGAACCCAGCTTAAAACAGAAAGACCTGGCAAAGGAACCATTGGAACACCATGCACAAATATTGAAGGACCGATTATTCTTTTACAAAACGGAGATTTAATTCAACTTAACTCTGAAAACGATATTAAAAAAGCTGATGTGAAAAATATAATTGACCTTGGTGAGATTCTTATACCTTTTGGAGAATTTATTGAAAATAATTCTTTTCTTCCAGATTCAAGTTATGTATATGAATGGTGGATTCAGGATCTACAGAAAAAAATAGGGCTGTTGCCAAAAAATAACACAACAAAGGAAATAATCGAGGCGGATAAAAAAACAACTGAAAAAATCAAACAAGAATTTAACCATGAAGTAAATCTTAAGCAACCTACATGGGAAGATGCTTATAACCTTTCTTTAAAATATAATATCCCTCTACACCCATATTATAATCTATTTTGGCATGATATAAAAACAGATGATATTCGGGTTCTATCAAAATTTATCCTAGATGCAGGTGAGATAAAGGATTCAAAACTTTATTTACCAAAAAATGACGAAATTAAAAAAACACTCATTGAACTTGGTGCACTACACTTACAAAAAGAAGGAATGATGGTATTAGATAGATACACACAGTCAATAATTTTGTGCTGTGGACTTGAAATAAAAAACGGAAAAATAGTTGAAACTGAAAGAACAAAACATTTCAAAAAAGAAAAAGATCCAGCTGAACTTATTTCCGAATTATCAGGAATAATAGTAAGACCACGAGCGCCCTTTCGAATCGGTACACGTATGGGACGCCCTGAAAAAGCTGCGGCAAGAAAAATGAGACCACCACCACATGTTCTATTCCCAATTGGTAATTATGGCGGTAATCAAAGACTTGTTCGTAACGCTGCAAACGTTGGAATAATCGAAGTTGAAGCAGGAACAAGAATTTGTCCAAAGTGTGGAAAAAAAACCTATAGATTATTTTGTGCTTGCGGTACTCACACTCAAGTTAGTAATGGTCGCATCGAAGCACATAAAGTCAATCTTGCCGAAGAACTAAACATTGCTCAGAAAAATATTAAAGAAAGAACTCTACCGGAAACAATAAAAGGAGTAATTGGCACCATATCAAAACATAAAACACCAGAGCCACTTGAAAAGGGAATACTTCGTGCAAAATATGATGTTTATGTATTTAAAGATGGAACTACAAGATTTGATATGACCGATGCACCTTTGACTCATTTTAAACCACGAGAAATAAACGTTTCAATAGATTTACTCAAAAATCTTGGTTATTATAAAGATTATCAAGGAAATGAGTTAGTACACGATGATCAGATATGTGAGTTAAAAGTTCAAGATATAATAATTTCAAAAGCTTGTGCTGAATATTTTACCCAAGTTGCAAGATTTATAGATGATCTACTTGTAAAGTTTTATCGGTTAGAAAGATTTTATAAAATAAAAAAATTAGAAGATCTTATCGGTCATTTAACAGTGGGACTGGCGCCTCATACAAGCGCTGGTTCACTTTCACGCATAATCGGTTTTATAGATGCACAAGTATGTTACGCACATCCATTTTATCATGCATCAAAAAGACGAAACGCAGACGGTGACGAGGATGGCTTGATGCTTTTGATGGATGCTTTGTTGAATTTTTCGCATTCTTATATCCCTGATAAACGTGGTGGTAAGATGGATTTGCCACTTATTATTACAACTCGTATTGATCCATCTGAAGTTGATAAAGAAGCTCATAACGTTGATACCCTTTCTCGTTATCCTCTTGAGTTTTATGAGGCAACTCTACGCCATGAACATAGTAAAGAGCTGGAATCAAAGATGGGTCTTGTTGCTGCTCGTATTGGAACAGAGTTACAATATGAGGGTTTTGGATTTACACATGATACTTTTGATATTTCAGAAGGGCCAAAGATGTCCAATTATAAAACTTTAAAAACAATGATGGATAAAATGAATGCACAACTTACCCTTGCAGCGAAAATAAGAGCTGTTGATGAAGCAGATGTAGCATACAAAGTTATAGAAAGACACTTTTTACCAGATATACTTGGGAATCTTCGAGCTTTTAGTAAACAATCTGTTCGTTGTCCAACATGTAATATAACTTATCGTCGTCCACCACTGCTTGGTGTTTGTTCTAAATGCAATGGAAAATTAACACTTACTGTACATGAAAAATCTGTTAAAAAATATCTGGAAATATCAAAAGATGTTGCTCATCGTTATAACATTTCTCCTTATGCTCAGCAAAGAATTGTTCTTGTAGAAAAATCTATTGATTCTTTGTTTATGAGTGATAAAGTAAAAACAACTAAACTTGAAGATTTTATTTAGAAAAGCTTGTGTTTAAAGCATAACCTTCATATATCTTTTATACATTTGCAGTGCTTGTAAGGAGAAGGCTATCATGGTTGATAATATAGTCCGTCAGACAAGTAAAAAAACATGGTACAAATGGTCAGTCTATATCAATATAATCTTGTTCTTCGTTGTTGCCATAATGCTTTATTTCGTAGTAA
>MUGC01000126.1 GCA_002900535.1 Thermoplasmata archaeon M9B1D
TTTTGTCTTATACTTCTTGTGATAACAAAGGCCACAAACATTTAATCCTTTCTTCCCAGTCATTAGGGTAAATGAATCGCTCTGCCATAGTTACACTTGAAAGAATTGAATTTCCATCTTGCGGGGTAAAACAAAAACCGATAACCTCATTATTATTTACAACATGAATTGTTGGAACAACTATTACCGTTTGATCTAAAAGTCTACCATAGTGGCCATGATCACGACCAAAAGAAAATATAAGATTTGCATCTTTTTTATAAGATACAGCAACTCTAGGGTTATCAATAAATTTCCGTGTTGCTTCTTCTATATTTATTTTATAATCAAGTTTTAAATCATACCATATGCAATGCATATATTGAGTGTTAAGCTTTAATGCACTTGAAAAAACATTGAGATCCAAACCAAGGGTTTTATAGAGATGAAAAACATCAACTGCATGATGTGTACCCATTTTTTGATCTTTATGCGAACCAACTTGAGGCGATGGAATATAACTTTTAACTTGAGATATATCATTTGCTCTTCTTATACAAAGGAATCGACCTTCTTTTAAATTATTTTTATTTTTTTCTCCAATGGCGAGGGTTTTTATAAGCACTGCGATATTATGTGTATTACAGCTTACTATATGGATAAATTTATCCTTTGGTGTTATTGCTTCATCGTTGATTCCCACAGCGTACATCTTTCCAAAGCCAAATTCTGATCCTTGTGCCATGAACCCCTTTATCTTGTTTTTGTATTTGTTGTAGTATTTTTCTTTGTTCATTAATCCTGTTCCCTTTGGAGTACAGTCAATTATAACTGTTGCTCTTTTGATTGCTTCTTCAGCCTCATACATTGGTTCCATTCCAAGTTCTTGAAACTCGGATGTTTTATCTTCCCTAACTGCAAGATTTGCCCCTCTTTTTACAAGACCTCTAACTTTTGGTCTATCTGTTAAAACAGGACTATGCTTGTAAAAGGTTACCTCGTCAATTCCAAGATCTTCTTTTGCATCACATAGTAGACCAATAAGCGGTTCACCTATTGTACCTGTACCAACAACGTGAACAATATTTCCATCTGACATAACTCTCTGCCTCCCCTATCAGGCAATTTTGTAATCAATATGTATCATTTAATTGTTACCATTTTTTATTACCTATTGATAGGGGAATAATTTAAAAAGGAAAAGATGTTTCACCCTACCCATGGCACTACCCTTAGATGTATTAGAAAAATCAATGAATCAGAAACTTATCCTTCTGTTAAAAGATGGAAGAATGATTGAAGGAAAACTAACCGGTTACGATGAATACATGAATATGGTTTTAGATGATGTTGAAGAAACAATAGAGGAAAATAAAAGACGACTTGGTACGATTATTCTTCGAGGAAACAATGTCGTAAGTATCTCTCTACAATGAGCACTTTTTTTGGCGAAATGTATATATATACGTAATTTATTTTATATACTTGGAAGGAATCGGGCTGGTAGTTTTTGTTAGAGTGCATCCCATCCCCTCCTAGTGAGGCCAGCCATCCTTCCTTTTTGTCACTGTTAACAAATTTTAAGTATAGTTTTATCATATCTAAAAATCGATTTTTATGGCATGTTCTATAAAGGTTGCGACAGGGAAACATCTAAGATGTAAGGGATGGAAACAGGAAGCAATACTAAGGATGCTTGAAAACAATTTAGAAAACGCAGAAATTCCTGAAGAACTAATTATTTATGGTGGTACTGGTAAAGCTGCTCGTAACTGGGAATCCTATGAAAAAATTGTTGAAACCCTTAAAAATCTTAAAGATGATGAAACAATGGTTATCCAATCGGGTAAACCTGTTGCTGTTTTTAAAACCTGGAGCAACTCTCCTAGAGTTGTGATGGCAAATTCAAATATTGTTCCATATTGGAGTTGCTGGGATAAATTCTATGAGCTTGAGCAGCTAGGATTGATCATGTATGGTCAGATGACTGCGGGCTCATGGTGCTATATTGGAACTCAAGGTATTATACAGGGCACATATGAGACTTTTTCATCATGCGCAAAAAAACATTTTAAAAGTAATCTCAAAGGAAAAATAGTTTTAACTGGCGGTATCGGAGGCATGGGTGGCGCACAGCCGTTAGCAGTGAAGATGGCAGGTGGTGTATGTATTGCTGTTGAGTGTGATGAAAAACGTATTGATAGAAGATTAAAAGCAGGTTTTTGTGATAAAAAAATAAAAGATGTAGATGAAGCAGTGGAAATTGCGCAAAATGCAAGAGGAGAAGAAAAAGCATTAGCACTTGGGGTTCTTGGCAATTGTGCTGATGTTTTACCAAAACTTGTTAAAGATGGTTTTAAACCCGATGTTGTTACTGATCAAACAAGTGCTCATGATGAATTAAATGGTTACCTCCCATCAGGTTTTTATGGTGATAATTTAAAAGAAGCATTTGTTCTTAGGAAAAAAAAGCCACAAGAATATATTAAAAAATCAATGAGAAGCATGAAAGTTCATTGTGAGGCAATGCTTGATTTTAAGAAAAATGGTGCTGTTGTTTTTGACTACGGAAATAATCTGCGTGGTCAGGCATTTAAAGCAGGTCTTTCAAACGCTTTCGATTATCCTGGTTTTGTACCTGCATATATTCGACCAATGCTAGCAGTTGGTCGTGGTCCATTTAGATGGCTTGCGCTATCTGGAAATCCAGAAGATATAATTAAAACCGATAAAGCCGTTCTTGAAATGTTTCCTAAAGATGGTGTTTTATCTAATTGGATTAAACTTGCTGAAGAATTTTTACCCTGGGAAGGGTTACCTGCTCGTGTTTGTTGGCTTGGTTATGGCGAGCGTGATAAATTCGCGTTAAAAATTAATCAAATGGTTAAAACAGGTGAAATTGGTCCTATCGCAATAACACGCGATCATCTTGATAGCGGTAGTGTAGCATCACCATATCGAGAGACTGAAAATATGAAAGATGGAAGTGATGTAATTGCTGATTGGCCACTTTTAAATGCTCTTTTGAATTGTGCAGCTGGTGCAGATAGTGTGCAAATTCATAACGGTGGGGGAGTAGGAATTGGTCTTAGTACTCATGCTGGAATGGTAGTTGTATGTGATGGAACAGAGGAAACAGATGAAAGAATTAAAAGAGTGTTTAAAACAGATCCTGGTATTGGCGTAGTACGTCATGCTGATGCAGGTTACATTGAAGCATTAAATGTTGTAAAAAAAACAGATTTAAAATTACCAATGATAAAATAAGTATTTTATTCAAGACTTCCTACAGCTTTTTCGACTTCTGTTAGTATTTCACAAGATTTAACAATTTGCTTCATTTTTGTATGATCTGGATACAAAGGTCTATCTTCATTTAAAAATTCGATATATTTACGAATTATTTCTTTTGCTTTTGTAACTCCTTTTCCAAATTTGTAATCGCGAAAATCTAATGCTTGTGCAGCTGCCATAAATTCAATCCCAAGAATGCCATATGCGTTATCTAAAATCTGAAAGTTTTTAATTGCTGTATTCATAGCCATACTTACAAAATCTTCTTGATCTGCCGCAGCGGGTATGCTTTGTATAGATGCAGGATTTGAAAGTATCCTTTGTTCGACAATCAAATGATCTGCAGTATATTGGCTAAGCATTAGACCTGAAAACATACCTCCACCCTTCGTTAAAAAAGCAGGTAGACCAACGCTTAATGCAGGATTATTTAATCGATTCATACGTCTTTCACTTAAAACACATACCATAGTAATTGCAATTCCAGCCATATCCATTGGAAGTCCTACAGGTGATCCTTGGAAATTTGCACCAGATAATTGTAAATCTTCTTCTGGGAAAAAAACAGGATTGTCACCAACCCCGTTTAGTTCTATTTCAACTTGTTCACGAGCCCAACGCAAAGCATCATGTGCAGCCCCTATTACTTGTGGAGTTGAACGCATGGAGTATGCATCTTGTATTTTGCATTTCATTTTTCCTTTTTCAAGGTCTCCATCTTTTATTAGTTTGCATATTGCTTTAGCACTGCGAATGGCACCTGAAAAACCTCGTGCTTCGTGAAGTTTTGGAGTATATGGTTTCATATTTGCTTTTAATGCTTCTAAACTCATTGCTGTTGCGATTTCCGCTTGTTTTAAAAAATTGTTAGCGTCGTATAAGAAAATCGCGCTCATTGCAGTAAGGAGATTACAACCATTGATTATTGAAAGCCCATCTCTTGCGTTTAGACCAGGAATAGAAATTCCTGCTTTTTTCATTGCTTCTCTACCACTAAGAAGTTTTCCTTTGTAGTATGCTTTTCCTTCCCCAAGCATTAAAAGCGC
>MUGC01000127.1 GCA_002900535.1 Thermoplasmata archaeon M9B1D
CCATCACCTTCATAAAAAAATATATGCTGCCATGTTCCAAGAACCAATCTTTTATTTTTTATGAGAACTGTCACCGATGAACCAAGAATACTTGCTTTAATGTGAGCATCACTATTTCCCTCCATATGATTGTAATTACCTGTTTCAGGTACTAACTTTTTCAACGTTTCAACAATATCACGTTGCACGCTAGGATCCGCACCTTCATTTATTGTTATACCCGCGGTGGTATGTGGAACATACACAATTGAAACTCCTTCATCTATGTTTTCTTGCTCCACTACATCTTGAACATCCCTAGTAATGTCAATCATTTCATTTCTCTTCCGAGTTACAACTTTTATCTCCCTCATAAGAATCAACTAAACCGTATATGCAAATTTCTTATAAATATTCATTTGACACATAATACGTTATTTATTTTGGATATATTGAGCTGAACGCTACAATAATATTAATAGAAAAACTAATTGGAAAACCATCGTTTTTAAATCTGTATACGACTGGAATATTATACATAGGCAACGATTGTTTATTTAGGTGAAGCATTTAACACAAGAGAATTTTTCAAATATGGAAGAAAAAAACTATATTTCTTTTTTAAAAATAACGTTTAAGTAGAAAAAAACAATACCTATATTAGGTTAATTTATGAGCGATATAGAAATAATTGAATATAGAGATAAAGATTTGTCAAATAGTCTTCTTGTTATTGCTTTTCCAACGGTAGGCCTTATTAGCTCTATTGCTGGACATTTCATAATAGATACATTAAAACTAGAAGAAATCGGGACCATTATATCAAGTGAATTTATGCCAGCAACAGTGATACATAATTCAAAACCATCACCACCTGTTAGAATTTATGCTGGTAAAAAGAAATGTGGACCAGATGGTAAATGTGAGCAACTAACCGTAATTATTTCTGAATTTATGCCACCTTATAATATAATCAAACCTCTTGCAGATGAAATCCTAAACTGGGCTAAATCAAAAGGAATTACAACAATAGTTGCACTTGAAGGAACACATGCATTAGGCGGTGAAGAAAAGGATATGAAAGTATATGGTGTAGCAAGTAACAATATTATGAAAAATCTACTTAAAAAATATAAAATACAAGAAACAAAAGAAGGAATGATTACAGGTGTTAACGGTGTTTTACTATATGAAGGAGTTTTAAAAAAGCAGGATGTAATGTGCCTTTTATCTGAAGCACATGCCTCTTTTCCTGATTCAAGAGCAGCAGGAAACCTTCTTAAAAAACTTGATATAATGCTACCCGAAATCAAAATCGATCCGAAACCACTTTATAAAGAAGCAAAGGACATAGAAAAGAAAATAAGAGATTTTATGGAGCAATCTAAGCCAACTGCACCGCAGCTACCACCCTTACCACAACAGATGTACGGATAAAACGGTGAATAATTTGCCCAATAGAAAAGAAATATTACAGGAAATCTATGATTTAGCATATAAATATGAAGCCGAACGTGGAAGTTGCCCGCAGTGTGTTTTTTCTGCTATTATGGAAGTTCTAAAAATTGGCAATCCTGAAACTATAAAAGCAGCTGATGGTTTGGCGGGGGGAGCTGCATTAAGCACTCAAGGAACATGTGGTGCACTTGTTGGCGGAATCATGGCAATCTCTACAGTTGTTGGTCGAAGCTATGAAGATTTTAGCGCCAACAATTACAAAAGACGCGTTTTTCAATATTCAAAAAAGCTTTATGATAAATTTCAAAAAGAATATGGTTCAATTATTTGTAAAGATATTCATAAAAAACTATTTGGCAGAACATTTGATCTAATGGATAAAGACGACTATACCGAGTTTGAAAAAATGGGTGCACATGTTGATAAATGCACCAGTATATCAGGTAATGTTGCACGTTGGAGCGCAGAAATAATACTTGATATTTTACAAAAATAAGCAATTTTTATATATTTCTTTAATAAAATTTATATATATTCAAGCATTAAACAATCATACAGAAAGGGATCGTGTGTAGATTTAATGAAAAAAAAATATCTATTAACATTAATATTTCTAATAGCTTTCTTATTAACAAGTCAAACAGGTTTTACTCTTGATTCTAAAAATTCAACAAGAAAAAATCTTCAAAAAACAGATTCTTCGTTGCCATCGTATTTCAGCTGGCGTGACATAGATGGGGTAGATTTTACAACACCTGTTCGCAGCCAGATAAATTACCCTAGTTGTGAAACATTTGCATTTGTAGCAGCAGTTGAAACCATGGTTCAATGGAAAGTCGGTTACCCTTTTGGCTGTGATTTATCAGAAGCACATTTATTTTTTTGGAGCGGAGGTAATGTAGAATGGGGAAGTTATCCTGAAAATGATACAAATTACTTAGTGGAATATGGTGTTCCAGATGAAGCATGCTGGCCGTATCCCCATGTGGACAAAGCTATAATGTTTCCGAAAAATACAACTTGTCCAAATTGGCAAGAGCGTACCGTTAAAATTAAAAATTGGAGTTACTTGCCAGCTGGGGATATCAATGACATAAAAGAAGCAATTGTAAATAATGGTCCTGTCCCTGCACATCTTAATGTTTATGAGGATTTTATGTATTATAGCGGAGGAGTATATACTCATAAATGGGGTCAATCAGCTGCTCTTCATTGCGTTTGTATCATGGGCTATCAAGACGATGAACATATCAAATCTGGTGGTTATTGGATCGTTAAAAACAGTTGGGGGACCAATTGGGGTGATGAAGGCTGGTTTAAAATTGCATATGGTGAAGCAAGCATTGAAGAAATGGCGTTGCTTTTTGAGGATGTATATGGACAATTTCAGATACTATATGTGGATGATGACAACACCCTAGGTCCATGGGACGGCTCCGAAGAACATCCTTATAAAACAATCACAGAAGCAACTGACAAAGCCTATGAAGGCTGGACGGTATTTGTTAAAAATGGAGCATATTATGAAAATCTTGTGATAAACAAAACTATAAACTTAGACGGCGAAAACCCTCAAACAACAATTATTGATGGTCAAAATAATGGACTTGTTGTATATGTTCAAAAACCAGATGTTAGAATATCAGGTTTTACTATACAAAACTCTGGTTCAAAAAGACTTGATTCAGGTATTAGAACACTTAGCCTTAACTCAAATTTAATTGTTAAAAACTGTATAATAAAAGACTGTGATGTTGGAATTTATCTAAATTGTGCAGATTTTGAAACATATCCTGAAACAAAAAACTCAATCATCAATAATACAATAAAAGACAACAGTGTCGGGATTTTTACAACATGGGTGCAAAAAAACATAATTGAGGAAAACAAAATCTACAATAATAATTTACATGGCATTGAAATGGAAGCAAGTAAATATTCCATAATACAAAATAATAAAATTTACAATAACGGAGAAGTTGGAGTTTACATTCATGGTGGTTCTGATGAAACAGAGATATTAAAAAACCGTATAAGCAATAATTCCCAAGGTTTAATTATTAAAGAAACAAAAAACTGTAAAATAAAATATAATAACTTTATTGATAACACAAAGCAGGCAGGCTTTGTTAGATCACGCGGAAACATATGGGATAAAAATTATTGGTCAGATTGGAATAAAATATGTCCATATCCAATTAGAGGCTCGATTAATCTTTGGAACCTATCTTGGATTAATTTTGATTGGCGGCCCTCATTTTCATCAATCTAAAGTTTTTATCTTATTAAATCTTTGAACCAGTATTCAATTTGCAATTATTTTAAATATTTTGTTAAGATTTTATGTTTTTTCCCCCTTGAACATAAGGATAATATAATTTTTCATTTTGACATTCTAACAAGCAATGTTTAAATACTAAGCACAACAGAGTATATCATGTCAATAAATGACAAAATATGGATGGTGATAAAAATATGGAGATATTAATAATTGCTGTTGCAACTGGTGTAATAGCTGCTGGAATTTGTCCTCTCCAAGGCATTTGCCCTAATTTATTTTAATGTAAATAAGAGCTAAAAATAATCTGTTCGAGGATAGGGCTTCATATTGCAATCAATTTAATAATTAAATTCTTTTATATTATATAATTTTAGAAGCTTACATAAGGGTATTAAAAATCTAACTCCGGAAGCCAACGTTCTTTATGAATTTTTTCGAATATCCAAAAATTTTGTTTTTTAATAGCATTAGGAAACTTAGAATTGATTTCTTCCATAATATGACCTAATCTATCGACATTATCA
>MUGC01000128.1 GCA_002900535.1 Thermoplasmata archaeon M9B1D
GTTGATTGTCGGGCAAATAAATGATAAAGAGGAAGCAAGTGAAATCACTTTTATCGCAAAACTCTTCGTTGTAGGACAAAGAGCGAGATATCTTGCTCGGGAAACAAAATATAAAAAAGAAAAATAAAACAAATTAAAATTTTTGGTTAATTTTATTCAATAAACTTTATTTAGGAATTTTTGTTCAATCTTATTTACGGTGATAAAAACTGGTAAAGCTAACATTTTATGGGGGCGTCAAAGAAATAGGCGGTAATAAAATTCTGCTACAAGATCAAGATACGAAAATATTTTTGGATTTCGGAATGAGTTTTACTAGACGTGACAAATATTTCGAAGAATATCTAACACCAAGAAGCGCAAACGGATTAGGAGATATCTTAGCAACAAAACTTACACCAGACATATCTGGAATCTACAGAGATGACCTATTGGAACACCTTGGACGTAGACCAGAAAAACCCGATGTTCAAGCTGTGTTTCTATCTCATGCACATGCAGATCACGCTAACTATATATCATTCCTTCATAAAGATATACCAATATTCTGCGGGGAAACATGTAAATATATACTTGAAGCAGTAGAAGAACAAACTCAGAGAAATATTGAATCAGAGGTTTTAAACTATAAAAAAAGACCAGTTTATAAATCTGAATACAGAAATCCTCCAATTGAAAGAACATTCCATACTTTCAGAACCGGGGATAAAATAAAAATTGATTCTTTTGAAATAGAACCAAAGCATAACGACCACTCGGTTCCAGGATCCTACAGCTTTATAATACATACAGCAGAAGGACCTATTATTTACACAGGTGATCTAAGAACCCATGGAAAACACGCACATATGACAGATGATTTCATAAAAGCAGCATCAGAAGAAAAACCAATAGCTCTAATAACCGAAGGAACTCGTGTTGAAACAGGTAAAACAAACGAATCGGAAGAAAAAGTATACCATACTTCAAAAAAAGAACTAAAAGAAAACAAAAAACTTTCAATTGTTGATTTCAATTTCAAAGATGTTGACCGTTTCACAACCTTTTACCAGATCGCGAAAGACCTAGGTAAAAAACTAGTAATTAACTTTAAACACGCATGCTACCTTGAGAGATATCACAAAGATAAAAAACTTAAAACACCAGATAGCAGAGATAAAAACATATTGCTTTTTAAACCAAAACGGCTCACAGGAACTTATATAGATGAAGACTATCAGGATTGGTACATAAAAAAAAGACTGAACTACTCAAATATTATTACCGCGGAAGAAATAACTAAAAAACCAGATGAATACATAGTTGTGTTAAACTTTTGGTATTTCAATCAGTTAGTAGATCTTAAACCATATAGAGGAAAATACATACATTCTCTATCAGAACCATTCAATGAGGAAATGGAAATAAGCTACGATAGAATGCTAAACTGGATTAATCTTTATAAAATGAACTTTATTCAATCACATTGCTCAGGGCATATATCAGGGTTCGATCTTTTTCAAATGATTAAAACAATTAAACCAAAAATGATATATCCTGTCCACACTGAACATCCGGAAATGTTTAAAAAATTAAAAACAAAAACACACTTAGTCGAAGAAGGAAAAACCTATAAAATATGAAAACTAATAATACGCAACATGAAACTTGAAAAAATAGCTTGTTTTTGTGGATTAACATTACCTTTTTTTACATTAATAATACTTTTTTTATCAATACAAATGGCCCCCAGCTTTAACTGGACCCAAAACGCTATTAGCGATCTAGGAATGTTTGAATCTTCCTCATTACTATTCAACAGCGGAATCATTATTTCAGGGTTTCTTCTAATGATTTTTTCAATTGGTCTTCCCAAAATGCTTGAAATACAAAAAATTAGTTACATTCTTTTATTTTTAAGCTCATTTTTTTTAATAGTAATAGGAATCTTCCCACTACCAAGCCCTTATCATATATATGTTTCAGTATTATTTTTCATTAGTTTTCCACTTTGTTTTCTTACTTTAGGGTTATACCTATACAAACTCAAAGATTCTTTTAAGAGAAAATTAGGAACATCTGCTCTAACTATACCGAGTATTGCAGTTATTTCACCAGTTTTTCTTTTGTTCTTCAATGGAATTGCAATTTCTGAAATAATAATTGTTACCCCTGGTTTGATCTGGTGTATGTCATACAGTTTTTGTCGTCTATTTAAAAAATATTAGTAACTTAAATTATATGATAAGTATTAGGTAATTTCACTTAGAAAAAAATTATTTTATTACATTTATAAGGAAAAATGTTTAAACCAAAAGGCTATAGTATATAAAAATCCGAAAAATCTTCTCAAGGGGGAGCTAAAAAAATGCCTGATATCATGGAATATTCAAAGAAAAAAGAAGAACAAACAATAATTGAAACTGATACCGGTAAAAGAAAAAAAGAACAATACATAGAAAATCTACGTGAAGGCGATGTAGTAAATGATATATATGCTGTAAAAATAAAAAATCCACCAAGACCTTACAAACGTGGAACATGGTTTGGTCTTATTGTAACAGATAAAACAGGTGAAATAAATGTAAAATATTGGGGTGGTGACAACAAAGAAAGAGTAAAAAGATTATATGACAGTTTCAAAACAGGAGATGTAGTTCAAGTTCGCCTTGGAAACGTTGAAATTTACGAGGAAAAACCACAAATTAGTATCAATGAAACATCTGGCGGAATTAGACGTTGTAGCCCAAATGAGTATGATGTTTCTGATTTCATCGCAAGTCTTGATGATAATAAGGTAAAAAGTCTAATGAAAACGGTACAAGAAGAAATCAAAAATATTGAAAACATTCAGTTAAAAAACCTTCTTGGTTTATTCTTTGATGATAAAGATTTTGTTAAAATGTATATTAGTAGCCCTAGTGCAATGACCCATCATCATAACTATGTGGGAGGAAATCTGGAACATACCATTGGCGTGCTTAGGTTGTGTAAAAGCATATCAGAGATGTACACTGGCATAAACAAAGACCTTGTAATTACTGGCGCAATACTTCATGATGTTGGAAAACTTAAAGAATACATTAGCAAAGCATCAATTGAGAAAACAGATGAAGGAAATTTCATCGGACATATCGTAATTGGTGATCGTTGGGTAAAAGAAAAAATAGATGTTTTAAGAAAAAAAGGTCAGAATTTTGATAAAGAACTAGAGAATAAAATATGTCATATCCTTTTAAGTCATCACGGAAAATATGAATATGGTAGTCCTCGTATGCCTAAAACCATTGAAGCAATGGTAGTCCACGCAGCAGACATGATGGATTCACAGGTAAAAAACTTCATACAAAATATTGAGGAAGGGCGAAAAACTACAGAAGATGAATGGGCTTTCATCTGGGATTCAGATGCTGGTATGAAAAGACCAATGTATCTAAGGCAATACTAAATTTTAAAAAAATTAATGTTTATAATCATCTCCTATACCATACTTACTACGTGATTTTTCTTGGAAATAAGTTAGATCAATAAAACCCCAATCATCGAAATCATGTACCCCATGAGAACCATCTGAATAATCCATTACATAATGACCAAACTTGTTATAGTTCATAACACTTTCATATGTATCCCAGTAATTTATTGCATCAATTTTTACTTTCAATTTTTGCAGTGGTGGTAAATCATTTCGACCGACCATTGACTTGTTATCACAACCATTTATAACATCATAAGTAATCCCAAGAGAATGCCCCATTTCATGAATGAAACAAATAGCCATAGTTAAACGTTGCAAACGAGGTGTTACTGCTATTGGACGCATCATTTTAATATACAGTTTACGACTTGCAGGAAGAGACAATGTATCAGGATGCCAATCACTATCCTGAGCTGCGTTCCACCCGATTTCTCCTGCCTGTATGAAAATGTATCTAAAAACACCCTTTCTTTCATCTGAGAAATGATATTTGTAAAACTCAGAGGAAATACCACTAGCGGGTTCGATGGTTTCTGGTATATATCTGAGATATTCACCACCACCATTTGTTGGCCCACCTGGCCAACCATCGTCAACATGTAAAGTAATAAAATGTGGCGAATATCTGTCCATCACCATCCATTGTGATTCTTTCCATAAAACATGTTCCATTTCATAAAAATGCCCCTTTTCCATGAAGTCTACTTCGCAATAAATTTCCTTATAAAACGGGTTTGCAAGCCATTTCTCC
>MUGC01000129.1 GCA_002900535.1 Thermoplasmata archaeon M9B1D
ATGTGGATCACCACTAGATGTATTACCATCTCCATAATCCCATAAATACTCATAGGGTGGAACTCCACCAGTTACCGTGCTATCAAACTCTATATCCTCCATAATATTTCCATGATATGGACCATCTGCATCAACAACAAGTGGCTCATTTTCAATAGTTACCGTTAAACTTAACGAAAAACCACTATTAGCACCATGTTCATCCTCAGAGATTACCCTCACCCTGTACGTATCAGCGACACTCCATGAATGCTGCCTACTGTCTATTGAACCAGAGGAATTTAGTTCACTCCATTCATCGACAGAGTTATCTCCATTCCAATCCCAACCATATCGTATCTGATCATCATCAGGATCAGTTGCACTTGTTGAAAACGTATAAGAAAAACCAGTATAACCAGAGGTTGGCCCAGATGGTTTACTTGGTTTGTTTGGTGGGTTATTACCAGGCTGACCAGTAACTAGTACATTATCAAAACCAACTCTCAACCAAAAATTTGAATATTCACCGCCAGCACTCATATATAATATTACTCTTAATGCTGGATCACGAGAAGAAAATACCTCATTATTTACAAAGTCACTTGTTACACCACCCATATTAACTTTATAACGGTTACTATATAATGTTATTTCATTTGTCCAAATACCATCATTTCTATATCCTATAATCATATTTTCATCATCTATACTATCTCTATAAAACAAATAATCTGGATTCCTGTTATACCCAATATAAATGAAATCTTCACCATCTGTTATTTTAAAACAAATAATTCCAACCCATTGCCAATTTTCGTAATGAGCAATATCTGAAATCATATCACAACTAAAACTAGCAGATTGTGTTGGTGAAATTGAGACTCTAAATTCCTTGCTTATTATTCCTTCATAACCTGGCAAGTTTTCATTTTCTTGAAGTTCTGTTCTACCATTTTTCTCTTCCCAGATGCCATTTGTATATATTTCACTCCATTTTGTATAATCTTTAGTATTATCATTGAAATCATCCTTAAAAATAATATCATAATTTTGTGAAGAAATCGTTTTATTTGTTCGAACTTCTTTATTATTTCCACTAATACTTGGTATAAAACTTGTTCCAATAAATATAATACAAATTAGAATTCCAATTATTTTTCTATTCATCTCTTTTTTCCCCCACAAATTAAATATTTTTCTTATTTAACATTATTAAATAGATTATTTTGTTTTTAAATCTTATCTAGGTTATATGCAACAATATTAAAAAAACATGGTTAAAAACAGCAAAATGTAAAAATTGAATTATTTCTAAAAAAAGAGAAACGAAGGATTTTAGAGTAGGCCATTCTCTCCAAGGTCTTCTCGTTCTTTTGGGTCTATGTATATATCTTTTCTTAAGTTTGGATATTTCATTAGCATTTCGTATTGGTGTTGCATTTCCTTCATACGTTTTTCCATTTTTGCCATTCTGGTTTCGTAATCGTCTTTCATTTTTTCGTATTTTTTCTTTTGTATATCGTAACCCTCTTCGTGTGTTTCGCTGTTACCAAATACTGTTTTTTTAAGCTCATCTACACCACTTAGGTCATATTCCTTTCTTCGCTGTGAAACCGTTAAAGGAGACCACCCAAAGAACAAAGCTATCTGCTTATCACTATATATTAACCCTCCATCTTTGCTCCTTGCAGAGAACATTTTAGTCGCCCTTGTCTTTCTAAAATTATGTACACTAATTGTATCTTTTACTCCAATCCTTTTTTTAAGTTTCCAGAAAATCATAGCAATACTATCTTTTACAAGTGGTTCTCCAAAGTTGTTAGAAGCTAAGGACACCCAAAGAGGTGTATCTTTCTCTTCTCTATGCGGGTGGTTATTTACCCATCTTTCTAAACGAAAAGGATATTCTGGTAGGGGTATTTCTCTCGATTCAGTTTTACTCGTTGGAACATAGATTGTACAGTTACCATCTTTAGATGTTACATCTTTAATTTTCATAGAAGCTACTTCACCAAGTCTTGCACCCGATAACCAGAAAGTTTCCCACATAGCTTCCCACATGCCAAATCGGTCTCGTGTACAGGCATTTAAAATCTGTCCGTATTCTTCATCGGAGATTAACTCTTCTTCTTTTAGTTTCTTTGAATCTTTAGTTTTGTTTATTTTTGCTCTCCACCACTTCATTATTTTTGGACATTCCCTTATACCTATTTCTACACCGTTAATGTCGTCAATCCACCGATAAAATACTTTTAGTTTACCACCCAATAAATTATATCCCGAAAAATCTATATTCTGGTCTAGGAACTCTTTAAGGTCTTTTTTAGTTACCTCTTTTAAAGATTTATTTCCTAAAAAATTAGCAAATTTTTCGAGGCAATACTTATCTGATAATAAGGTTTTTTGGCTATTCTTATTGCCCTTGTTATTTACCTGTTTCTTCCTATATTCTTTAAATTCTGTTAGAATTTTTTGGTTCTCTTTACTTACTTCCATACATTGCACCGCAATTTGTAATATAATATGGAGATATAAACATTTTGTTAAGTTTTAATGTGGTTTATGCTTACTATTTATAAGATTTACCTACAAAGAAAAAATATTTTAACAGATAAATATCAATCAAAAAGTGATACAGTGATCTAACGGAGATTTGTTCTCTAGGCCTCCGCCGCAGATTTTGAAAATAATCATAATCATAACGTTTTCCTCTGCCCAATAACTTTCTTCTAACTATCCAAGCCTTTGTTTTAAAAGGCTTGTTTTTTTATAAACTTCTCTTTTTAAAAAATAGGTTCAAAATTTTATTTATATGGTAATAAATTATAATAAACAAAATATTTTTATATTTAAAAATAATTACAATATTAAGGTCTAGTATAGTAGGATATTGGTTTTTTTTAATTACCGGGTCCTCGAACAAATGCCATACTCCTTACAGATTAAGTCACTATACTGGACCTCTCCTTACCCTTAGGAACTCACCTTAACACAAAAAAACTAAAAGACTTAACAATTTTATAACTTAAATTTCATTAACTTTCAATATCTTTTTTCATCTGTTCATATTCTTCTATTGATATTTCACCCGTTACGTATCTCTTATCAAGTATCACTCTCGCATCATCATAATTAACTTCTGTTTTAGTTGATTGGCGAGATATAAAAATCAAATCAATTAGAATAAAAATAACAGCAAGAATAATACAAATGTAACCTACTAAAACAAGATCATCAATTAATATCTCAATATATAAAATAGATTGTTTTTCATAATAATTACCATACCAAAAAGCAAATATTCCTATGAATAATAATATTGTTCCCAAACCAGCAAATGCTCTAAAAGGTAGTTTGTTTTTTACACTTTTTTTTTGAAATTTAAAGTATGACATTTTAGTAGCCATTATTTTTTCTCCAAATCAATTATTTCGAAACATCCGATATTTTATAAACTTCTCTTTTTGAAAAATAATTTCAAATATTAAATTATAGTATATAACTATATATTTTACATAATATTTTTATATCATGATATATTTATAATGTTAAGGTCTAGTATAGTAGGATGTTGGTTTTTTTTGCCATCCCATCCTCGTTTAAATACCATATCCCAAACAAATTAAGTCACTATACTAGACCCCTTCTAGCAATATGAGTCCATTTAAACCAAACCCACACTCTTTTACCTTATTTAGCAATTTTGTCTTTATTTCAAATATCAAAAAATTTTAAATATTAAGAAATTTACAATAGTTTATATAAATTGGTATAGGAAAGTCATATTATCTCCTCATTATATGATTCTTCTTGTCTTGTCTTTTTTTCCTATACCATTCCTACAACGTGAATCATCAAGATCGCTATTTTTAACCCTAATTTTTCTTTATAGGATTATATCTTAAGCAATTACAAATATTATAGTATCAAAATTTTTTTAATGATTTTTTCGTTTTTTGACGTAATAATTTGGGATAATTTTATAAAATGATTTTTAATATATTAAATGTATATAATGAATGTTGTTAAAGATAATGTGGAATTGAGTTGGGAAAAAACATTGCTACATTATTTAAAACCTGAACGTGAAAAACCAATTGTTTGGAAATAAAAAATATAAAAATCTTAGCGATTATTAAAAACCAAATACATTAAAAATCACTTGTTTTTTCCTAATAGCAATCCCAAAAATTTTTATTAAAATACTATAGAAAG
>MUGC01000130.1 GCA_002900535.1 Thermoplasmata archaeon M9B1D
GCATATCTTGCAAAAGATGCACTTCAAGATGAAGACTACCAAGAGCTTGGAAAACTTATGAATGAAAATCACAAACTTCTACAACAAATTGAAGTATCAAGCCGTGAACTTGATTTTTTAGTAAAACTTGCTCGTGACCACGGAGCTTTAGGTGCAAAGCTAACAGGTGGTGGCCTTGGCGGTAACATAATAGCACTAACACCTGATCGAGATCTACAGGACAATGTAGCCAACGCAATTGAAAAAGAAGGTTTTCAGACTTTAAAAACTGTTATTGGCGTTAGAAGAAGTGGCGAATAATTAATGGAGGTTTTTTATGAAACTTCGGCCTTTTCTTCAGAAACTTGAAGAAGAAAAAAAACTAATTCGTATTAAAAAAGAAGTTAGTGTCAAAAAAGAAATTGCAAATATTATTTATTCTTTAGATGAGCAGCCTGTTATTTTTGAAAATGTGGAAGGATATCCTTTTCCTATTTTTGCGGGAATTACCGGTAGTAGAGATATAATTGCAGAAGGTCTTGGTACAACAAAAGACAAGCTCTTGTTTAAACTAGTTGACGCACTTAGAAAACCTAAAAAACCAGAAATCGTAGATATTGCACCCTGTCAAGAGGTCATTATCAAAAACCCTGATTTATCAAAACTTCCTTTATTATTTCATCTTGATGGTGATGGTGGTAGATATGGATCTGCTACTGTAGCAACTATTAAAGATCCTGACACCGGTAGAAATGTTTCTTATCATCGTTTAATGCAGATTGGTAAAAACAAGTTTACAGCCCGATTGATTCCTAAAAGACAAACACGTACAACATATGATAAAATTAAAGGTGATTTAGAAATGGCTGTTTGCATTGGAAATTCAGTTGCAGTAATGATTGCTGCATCTCTAGGTCCACCCTCTGGAGTTGATGAATTTGCAATTGCTAATGCACTTGATGAAACTAAACTTGTAAAATGTGTTACAAAAAATTTGGAAGTTCCTGCAGAATCTGAGTTTGTAATTGAAGGACGTCTTACAAGAGATTTAGATCGCGAAGGACCATTTGTAGATTTAACAGAGACTAGAGATTTTGAACGTCAAGAGCCTGTTTTTGTTGTTGATTGTATAACCCATAGGAAAGATGCAATGTATCAGGCACTTATCCCCGGTCGTTTTGAACATAAAATTCTCATGGGTATGCCAAAAGAGCCAACTATTTATGATGAAGTTTCAAAAGTCTGCGAATGTAAAAATGTACTTGTTACAATGGGCGGTGGAAGCTGGCTACATGGAATAGTTCAAATTAAAAAGAAAAACCCTAATGATGGTAAAAAAGCAATTGAAGCTTCATTCAAAGGACATAAAAGTATGAAACACGTTGTAATAATTGATGAAGATGTAGATATCTATAATTCTAATGCTGTTGAATGGGCAATAGCTACTCGTTTTCAGGGAGATAAAAATCTAGTTGTTAAACCTGATCAGCCTGGTAGTAGTCTTGATCCTACTTCAAAACAGGAGCCTGGTAAAAAAGCTCTTACATGTAAAGTTGGCGTTGATGCAACAATTCCTTTTGATGTTGACAAGAAAAAGTATGAAATTGTAAAATACAAAAAAGTTGATTTGAATGATTACCTCAGGTAAGGGAAAATACAAGGTTTTTTTAGAAAGAAAAGAGCTTGACGATGATTTGATCTATATCCTTGGAGGTGGGGAAAAGTCACATATTGGTGGTATGATTTTTTGTGAACCTGGCAAAGAACCTATAATTATAAAATTAGAAGGACACTATGATTATATGGTTCTCGAGCCAATAGCTCTGAAAGCCTCTCCACGTTGACAATGCATCAAAAGAAGAAATAGAAATATTAGTAAGAAATTGTAAAGATCTTACTAAGTTTCTTTAGATTTTTAATGGTTGTATTATTTCTCTAAATATTGGAAATATTTCGATTATATGTTATAAACTTGTTAAATATTATATGATTAAAGATTTTTTCTTAAAATACAAAACAGTAAAATATTCACATAATATAACACCAGTTAAAAGGGTTATAAATATGTATTTGACAAAAGAAGAAGAAAAAATTCTAAATGGAGAAAATGGCGAAGTTATAGAGCGTTTGTTTAGACTTCTTGTTAGACTTGGTGACATCTATGGCGCTGAAAAGATGATTCCTGTAGGTTCAGTACAGGTAGCAGGTGTTTCTTATAAATCAATCGGTGATCCAGGAACAGAGTTTCTCGAAGATATTGCATCAAAAGGTGCAAAAGTAAAAGTTCTAACTTATCTAAATCCAGCTGGAATGGATCTTGAAAATTGGAAAAAACTAGGTTTCCCAGCAGATTTTGCAAAAAATCAACTTCGCATTATGGACGCTTTTAGAAAAATGGGAATAGTGGTAACATCAACCTGTACTCCTTATCTTGCAGGAAACCTGCCTAGATTTAGAGAACACATCGCTTGGTCTGAAAGTAGTGCCGTTTCTTTTTCAAATAGTGTAATAGGTGCTCGTACAAATCGCGAGGGTGGACCTTCTGCTCTTGCTGCTGCAATTTGCGGGATTACACCAAACTACGGGCTTCACTTATGGAAAAACCGTCAACCCACAGTAAAAATAAACGTTGATACTGATTTGAGTTTTAACTCTGATTTTGGAGCTTTAGGCTGGTATGTTGGTAAACAAGTAAAAAATAAAATACCATATTTTACAGGTATTAAAGATGCAAATACAGATCAGTTAAAAGCATTAGGTGCCGCAATGGCTGCATCTGGTGCTGTTGCTTTGTATCATGTAGAAGGTCTTACCCCTGAGGCAGATCTTGTTGAAAACAAAGGTTTAGAAAAAATATCAGTTGGTAAAAAAGAGATTAAAGAAACATATAATAAACTTAACACCGGAAAAAAACCAGATATTGTAATTTTTGGCTGCCCACATGCAAGCCTACGCGAAATTTCAACAATTGCAGATAAACTCGAAGGAAAACATCTGAAAAAACCTGTATGGATTTGTACATCTCGTATGATAAAAGAGGCAGCAGAACGTATGGGTTATAATGAAATAATTGCAAAAGCAGGCGGGAGTATAGTTGCAGATACTTGCATGGTCGTATCACCAATTGAGCAGATGGGATACAAAACAACAGGTGTAAATTCTGGTAAAGCCGCAAACTATTTACCTGGTTTTTGTAAACAAGAAGTATGTTTTGCAAACCTTGACGATCTTGTGGAGGGACAATTATGAAAGGAAGAACAATATCCCCTGGAAAAACAGAGGGTACTGCAATTGTTTCATCTGATCCTATTGGTTTTTACGGTGGAATTGATATTAAGACAGGAATAGTAATTGAGAAAGGTCACCCTTTAGAAGGTAAAAAAGTTACTGGTAAAATACTTGTTTTTCCATGTGGTAAAGGATCAACAGTGGGTTCTTATGTTATTTATGGTCTTTCAAAAAATGGTGTGGGTCCAGCAGGGATTATTAATAAAGAAACAGAAACAATTGTTGCAACTGGAGTAATTTTAGCAGGTATCCCATGTATAGATCAGATTGATATTGATAAAATTAAAACTGGTGACAAAATTATATTAAATGCAGATAAGGGTATTTGTAAAATAAAAAAATAATTTCTTGTTACAATAGCTACATAAAAATTAATGTCTCATATTCCAGATGGTTCCAATACCATCAATCTCAACATCATGATCGCCATCTTCATCATTCCAGATGATATTGCCTGTTACAGTTGATCTACCTATTTTCATACCCACCCCTGTTAATGTTTTCCAGTCTGGATCGATAGTATTTTCTGTTTTAATATTAATATTAAGCTTTATATTGTAAGATTTCAAAATAATCTGTGTATTACTTGGAACAGCAGTAACCTGAGTTTCAATTGGAATATTTAATAATAAAAATAGTTTATCAGAATTTATAATACTTACATCTACATTTTCGAGATTTGTTATTTTATTTCCATTATCAGATGTGATTAGAATTGTTGATAATGAATTAATTATTGATTCCTTTGTTGCTGATATCTGAGGTAAGAGATAATAATTACTGTAATATATATTCCATCCGTTTTCAAGAGTAATCTGACACCAGTCCCAACCATGAATTAAACCCTTGGTAATCAAAACAGATGTCCAAGTGTGTTCATGATGCCCAACCCCTTTTACGCTATAGCTTAATCCATCGATTTTTACTTCACCTTCGACCTCACAGCTAAGAAAAACATAGCTTGCGATGTTGCTTTTGGAATTTTCAATAGGTCTAAAACCATAAGTCCATAGCGGAGATGAAGGTGCAAAAAATTGCAAATCCATTTCAATCTGATGATTTATGTCAATGTCATCTCCTTCAATATGTACACGCCAGCTTGGAGAAAGTCCTTGTACGTATGATTTTTCAAATTCAACTCTAAAACCTTCCTCAGAAGAAGTGATTTGTAGTGCAGGCTTTTTAAAAATACCGTAATCACCAAGAATAGGTCTTTCTCTTTCTACAACTCCGCCATATTTTTTACCATCTGGGCTCATAAGTGTTACAAATAATAAATCTGGCTTTGACCAGAATAAATCATTACGAGACATATGATTAAAACTTACAATTACTGTCCAACCTGGTAGTTCACAATTTTTACTAAAAACAGCGGTGTAATACCACCATTCTCTGTTTACAAGTAGTTTATTATAATGATCTCCTTCATCAGCTGGTGTAACAACACGATCCTTACTTGAAAAAACTCCTTCTGGTAATTCTTCTTTTGGCGTAAAAGTCCAGCTTCCTAAGATGTCCTGTGTAGGTTTAAATTTAATAACAATTGTTCCTTCACAGCGAGTAATTTCATTTCCTTCAACAACTTTTTCACCGAGACCAGAAGAATCATACTCACCCTCAATATATATGTCTTTCCAATAAACCTCAGTTGATACATAATCTACTCGTAATATTTTATTAGTATCATCCTGGACGAAATGAATCTCTGGTGTATCAGGTTTTCTAGGATCTTTAACATAACCTGTTCTAAATAAAACAACTCCTGCTATGATTAGCAGAATAACAATTATTACCGCATCTATTTTCCGAAGCTTCAGACTCATTTCACACCAGCATATTTTATATTGCTAAGTAAATATTTATGTGAAGTATTTATTAAATCTTTCTTTACAGGTGTTATCATAATCAATTTATCTATTAATTAATATTTTAAAAATTAAAACACATTTTAAATAACTCAAAATATATTCGTTTTTTTTAAGTGATTAGATTTACAGATTGTAAATTCTTTTCACCATCTATAATTTAGAGGGGACTATAAATCATGATTGCTAGGAGACATGAGTCTAAACTAATTCTAGAAGACGGCTCTGTTTTCCAAGGTTACTCTTTTGGTACTAAAGCAACAGTAAATGGTGAAGTAGTCTTCAATACCGGAATGGTAGGATATCCTGAAAGTTTAACTGATCCATCTTACAGGGGACAAATACTTGTTTTAACTTATCCTTTAATTGGAAATTATGGGGTGCCAGGATATGAAAAAGAGAATAGTTTGTTTAAATATTTCGAATCAGAAAAAATACAAATTCAGGGTTTAATAATCACAGATTATTCAGACAATTATTCACATTGGAACTCTAAAAAATCACTATCAGAATGGTTGAAAGAATACAAAATCCCCGGAATATTTGGAATTGACACTCGTGAATTAACACGAAAACTTAGAAAAAAAGGAACGATGCTTGGAAAAATCATTCACAATAATAAAAACATAAATTTTGAAGACCCAAATAAGAGAAACCTTGCATCAGAAGTTAGCATTTCTAAACCAATTAC
>MUGC01000007.1 GCA_002900535.1 Thermoplasmata archaeon M9B1D
AGATAAAGAAAAATTCTCAATATTTTCTTGTTTCAACTATTGAAGATGAATTTAAAGAACCTTCCAAAAGTTTTTCTGAAGAACTTGAAAAAAAGAAACAATTGCTTCTGCAAGCAAATCTTCCAGATAATTATGAAAAACTAGTATTGTCTGCGGACAACTTTATTGTTAAAAGAGGTAATGGAAAATCAGTTATCGCTGGTTACCATTGGTTTAGCGATTGGGGTCGAGATGCACTGGTGTCTCTTCCGGGGTTAACTCTTGTTACAAAACGTTTTGATGATGCAAAAAAGATACTTGCGGGTTTTGGTAAATATATTAGAAAAGGTTTAGTTCCTAATGTTTTTGGTGATAGAGACTCTCAGATTTTTTATAATACTGTTGATGCATCTTTATGGTTTATCGATCGTGTTTATCAGTATCTTAAATATACAGATGATCAAGAATTTTTAAATTTTATATGGCCAGTTTTAGAATCAATTATAATAGGATATAGAGATGGTACAGATTTTGGAATTTTTATGGACCAAGATTATCTAATATGTCATGACCCTGGTATGACCTGGATGGATGTAAAAATAGACAATTTTTATTCAACTCCAAGGTCCTATAAAGCCGTTGAAATACAAGCTCTTTGGTATAACTCCTTAAAAATTATGAGCATGCTTTCTGATTTCACCGGCAAGAAAAACCCCTATTATGATTTATCAGAAGAAGTTAAAAACAGCTTTAATAAGCAGTTTGACCAATTATACGATGTTATAGATACTAGGGATTTAACATTGAGACCAAATATAGTATTTCTTGCTTCACTTGATTGTACAATGATTAATAAAAATCTTCAGATAAAAATATTGAGCACTATTTTAGATAAACTTTTTACAATTTTTGGTCTTAGAACCCTTTCATCAGATAACCCGAATTATAAAGGAAGCTATTTGGGTGATTACAACAAGGATAATGCTTATCACAATGGAACCGTTTGGCCTTGGTTACTTGGACAATTTATAAAAGCATTTGTCAAGTTACATAATGCTAATACATACAAAAGAAAATATGCCTATCAACATTTTCTAAAACCAATGTTTGATGTATATGGAGACACCTGGGATGGCTCGATTCATGAAATTTATGATGGAAGCCCGATATATGCTCCTCGAGGCTGCATTTCTCAAGCATGGAGTGTTGCAGAGATCCTTCGGTGTTGGGTTGAAGATATTGAATACCTAAGACCTGATTTTGAAAAAAAATATATGCTACATGAAATAAGCATTTAATACATACTGCTGAATCATACGATTTGTATTAAAAAATGAGGCATTTAATGCAATGCAACTTCGCATAGTTCTTATCCAATTATCTCTATCCTGATAAAACTTTGGCATTATTAATTTTTCAAGCTTATCATAAAGATCATAACTATCGATTTTATCATCTGATTCTTCGTGTTCTGTTTTCTCAGGGCCAATTGCCCAGCCAGTAATATTTTCAATACAGCCTTCAAGCCACCAACCATCAAGTGTACTGAATTGTGGTACGCCATTGTGAGCTGCTTTCATTCCAGAGGTGCCCGAGGCTTCACGTGGGCGCCTGGGCGTATTAAGCCAAAGATCTACTCCTGCGATAATCAATTTACTAATAGTTATGTCATAATTTTGAATAAAAGTAATTTTTACTTTTCCATTAATTGTTTTCATCACATGAAATATGTTCTTTATTGCTTCTTTACCTGACGCATCTTTTGGATGTGCCTTGCCTGCATATATTATTTGAATTGGTCCTTTTTTTTCAGCAATTTGCATAAGTCGTTTCGGATCAGATATTAACAGATCAGGACGTTTATATGCAGTCTGACGTCTTGCAAAACCAATTGTGAAATCATCACAATTCATACTAGCATTATAATTTGTGTTAACAAAATTTATAAGTTCTTGTTTAGCCTGAACATGGGCATCCCAAATTTGGGTTTTTTCTATACTCTGAGCAGAACGTAGCAAATATGGATCAGAAAGCCAGCCTGGAATTGTTTTATTAAACAACTTTTTAAAAGATTCAGAAACCCATGTTGAAGAATGTATGCCATTGGTAATTGAATCAATGGAGTAACCAGGAAACATTATCCTACTAACCTCACCATGTTTTTTTGCAACACCATTAACATAATGACTGAAAAATAAAGCAAGACGAGTCATATTAAGTTTATTTTCGAAAGTAACATCGTTTATGATAAAGTCCGGAAGAATATTTCCAAGCATTGACTTTGCCAACGGAAGAGCGAATTGGTCATGACCTGCTGCAATGGGGGTATGAGTTGTAAAAACGCATTGTTGACGAACTTTTTCAACATCGTTACATAGGTTAAATATTTCTAGAGTTCCAAGTGCCGCATGTCCTTCGTTCATATGATACTTGCTAATAGTTTTATATCCTAATGTTTTAAGGATACGAACTCCACCTATTCCGAGAACAATTTCTTGAGCTAAACGATATTTGTTGTCTCCACCATAAAGATATTTTGTAAGGGTTCTATCCCAATCTAAATTCCCATCAATGTTTGTATCAAGAAAAAAGACTGGAACTATATAACCTCCAATACCTTTGTATTGATATAGCCATGCTTGTACTTTGACTTCTCTACCTTCGATGTTTACAGAAGTTATCGATGGCAGTTTTTGTAAAAATTTTGGGACATCAAAATCTATAGGTAACTCAATTTGATTTCCATTTTCATCAATTTTTTGATAGAAATAACCATTTTGAGAAAGAAGGGTAACACCTACAACAGGGACATTTAGATCAGCACAAGACTTTAATGTATCTCCTGCAAGAATACCAAGACCACCACTGTATGATGGAATATTTTCATCGATTCCTATTTCCATTGAAAAATATGCAATTTTTGGTTTGCCACCTAAAAAATCCATGTATTTCTGGATATAAATTTCGCCTTTGTCGTCAATCATTATTTTATCCAGCCACCTTCTGAAACGTAAATGACACCTGTTTTATAAAATATTTCATTTAAATTATGAACAATTGCATTTAAATACGTTTAAAATATAATAGAAATTAGACTGATGGAGAGAAACAATGCCTGAAAAAACCTGTGAGATATGTAGTAAAAAAATATTACTGCATGAGCACCTTTCAGGTTTAGTTTTTAGAGATGAAATTTTTGTGTGTAAAGATTGTACAAATAAGCACTCTCAAGAAGAAATAAGAAGTTTTTCAAAAACAATAATGCAAAATCCAGAAAATGGAATGCCCATCGGTCTTTGGCTTATTCATGAACAAAACAAATATAAAACAATGATGACTTTTAAAAGATCCGATTAATTTTTTTTAATGAAAATCCTTTTTAGACTAGAAATTATTTAGCTTTAATATGATTATATTAAAATTAGGTGGGAGTGCGATAACTAATAAGGCTAAAATAAAAACATTCAAAAATAAATTAATGGATAGTTTATCAGAGAGTATTAAAAAAAGTGGAAAACAAATGATAATTGTTCATGGGGCTGGTTCTTTTGGTCATATACTCGCGAAAAAATATGAGCTAAATGATGGATATAAAAACAATGGGCAAATCAAAGGTTTTTCAGAAACCCATGAAATGGTTCAATCTTTAAACACGCTTGTTTTAAAATCATTAGTAAAATACGGTATTCCAGCAGTTTCAGTACCTCCGCATTCAATTGTTAAACTTGATAATCATAAACTTTTAAAAATAGATTTTAAATTATTTAAAGATTATTTAGAAAAACAGTTTATTCCGGTAACTTTTGGCGATGTTGTTTTGGATAAAAAACTTGGTTTTTCAATATGCTCAGGAGATTTACTTGTTGAGGCTCTGGCAAAATATTTCAAACCTGAAAAAGTAATATTTGCAATAGATGAAGATGGTTTATATACATCAAATCCTAAAATAGATAATAAAGCTAAATTAATCGGAAAAACCACATTTAAAAAACTTGAAGAACTTTCAACAATACTTGATAAACATGCTGATGTTACAGGTGGCATGAGTGGGAAAATAAATACTATTAAAATCATATCAAAACTTGGAATTGAATCTGTTTTGCTAAATGGTAATAAACCTGAAAGATTATACAAGATTCTTGTTGGAAAAGAAGCAAAAAGTACAATTGTTGTTGGAGACTAAAATATGAATAAAACAGAAAGTAGAAAAGATGAACATGTAAAAGTTTCACTTGAAAAAGATGTTACTGCTGAGCATAATTACTGGGATGATATAATCCTTGTTCATAATGCTCTTCCGGAGCTCAACAAAAATGACATTGATCTATCAACAAAACTTTTTGGAAAAAAACTTGGAGCACCAATAATAATTTCTAGTATGACAGGTGGCTATGAGCAAGCAAAAGAGATCAACGAGAATCTTGCTGCTGCTGCTGAAAAATACCAAATTGGAATGGGTGTAGGTTCTCAGAGAGCTGCACTTGAAAAATCAGATTTAAAAGAAACATATGGAATAATTAAAAACTATGATATTCCTCTTCGTTTTGCAAATATTGGTGCGTCGCAACTTATCATGTGGGGGCCAAAAAAAACACTTGAAAATGCAAAAAAAATGATTGATATGATTAACGCAGATGTTTTCATCGTATGTCTGAATTTTTTACAAGAAGTTGTTATGCCTGAAGGGGAATCAAATGCAAAAGGTGTTTTAGATGGTATAAAAAAATTATCCGAACAACTTAATAAGCCTGTAATTGTAAAAGAATCAGGCGCAGGTATATCATATGATGTTGCAAAAAAACTTTCAAAAACAAAAATTGCAGGTGTAGATGTTGGAGGTCTAGGTGGTACCAGTTTTGCGGCAATAGAACATTTTAGAGCTAAAATAAAAGATGATAAGCTTCATGAACGCGGTGGAAAAACATTTTGGAACTGGGGAATACCTACACCAACATCGATTTTGCAAGTTGGCGATGCAATGAATTGGAAAGTGCCTATTATTGCTACAGGTGGAATAAGAAACGGTCTTGATGCTGCGAAAGCACTTGTTCTTGGTGCAGATTCAGCAGGAATTGCACGTGCTTTATTAAAACCAGCAACAGATGGAAAAAAAGAAACTTTGTATGAGGTTGGCGCAATTATCAAAGAACTACGAGCCACAATGTATCTTGTTGGAGCAGATAATATTTCAAAAATGCCAGACATTGATTGGACTATAACAGGAGAGAATCTATGGATATAAAACAAGAACTCAAAAAAAGAGCAGATTTCTTTGATAAACAACTTGAAAAATTCTTAAATAATGGTACACCAGAAACCCTATATGATGCAGCGCGACATTTACCATTTGCTGGTGGGAAAAGATTCAGACCAGTTTTAGCATTTTTGTCCTGCGAAGCAGTAAAAGGTGATGTAGTAAAAGTAATACCTTTATCAATCGCACTTGAGCTTATACACAACTTTACACTTGTTCATGATGATATAATGGATAAATCCAAACTAAGACGTGGTCTTCCGGCAGTTCATATAAAATATGGTGAGCCTACAGCAATAATTGCCGGGGATTTACTATTTACAAAATCTTTTGAATCAATGCATAACATAATTGATGATTTATCAATTTTTAAAAACGTTGAATATGGGTTAATAGACTGTATCCGTGAGATATGTGAAGGACAGCAGTTGGATATCGAATTTGAACAAAGAAAGATTGTATCTGAGGAAGAATATATTGAGATGATACGCAAAAAAACAGCAGTATTTTTTCAATATGCGGCAGAGGCAGGAACGATACTTGGCGGAGGAACAAAAGAGCAAGCAAACGCATTAAATGAATATGGAGTTTCATTAGGGTTAGGATTCCAGATATGGGATGATTATCTTGATATAAGTAGTGATGAAATAACTCTTGGAAAAGATATCGGAAATGATATAAGAAACGGTAAAAAAACGCTAATTGCTTGCCACTGTCTTTCGCATGCAACTGGTGATGATAAAAAAATTTTAGAAAAAATATATGGTAATCAGAAAGCAACGGAACAACAAATAAAACAGGTTTATGAGATTTTAAAAAAGACAGGATCAATAGATTATGCAAAAAAAACTGCTATTAGCTTTTGTGAAAAAGCCAAAGAAGCATTAGAAATACTGCCTGAAACAGAGGCTAAACAAATACTGTTGAGCTTTGCAGAGTACGCAACTGAAAAAAGAATTAAATAATGAAATTTATGACTGATAAAATAAAAAAAATAGCAAGAATTTATGCTCTACAAAACGCGGTTCAATTCAATGGAAAAGCAGAACCGAAAGCAGTTATTGGAAAAGTAATTGCAGTTCATGGAAAAGAAGGTTTTTCTCCAAAAGAAATTTATCAGATTTCTGGAGCTGCTTGTTTAGATGTAAACAGGCTTTCTCTAGCAGATCAAAGACATGAACTTGAAAAACTTGCACCTGAGTTACTTGTTAAGGAAAAAAAAGAACGAGATTTTTCCCTTCCACCTTTACCAAATGCAGAAAAAGGAAAAGTTGTAACTCGTTTTCCACCTGAGCCAAATGGATACCTTCATATTGGTCATGCAAAAGCAAGTATTGTTGATTATGAATATGCGCAAATGTATGATGGTAAATTCATAATTCGTTTTGATGATACAAACCCTGAAAATGCAGAACTTAAATTTTATGACGCTCAAAAAAAGGATCTAAGATGGCTTGGTATTTCATGGAACAAAGAGTACAATACATCGGATAATATACAGGAGCATTACAAATTTGCAGAGCAGTTGATTAAGCAAGGTAATGCCTATGTTTGCACTTGTGAACCTAATTTTGTAAAAGAATGTCGTTTTGAAGGTAGAGAATGCAATCATCGACACTGTGAATGTGAAGAGGGAATTGATCGTTGGAAACAAATGCTAGACGGATCAATTAACGGTGCTGTTTTAAGGCTAAAAGGCGATATGCGTTGTGAAAATACCGCAATGCGTGATCCAACACTTTTTAGAATTATTGAAAAAAGACACCCCTTGCAGAGTGATAAATATCGTGTTTGGCCAACGTATGATTTTGCAGGGGCAATTGAGGACAGTATAAGTGGTGTTACACATCCGTTTAGAACAAAAGAATACGAGCTTCGCGATGAGTGTTATTTTAAAATACTTGATTTTTTAGGTTTAAGAAAACCTTATCTTATGGAATTTGCCCGTTTGAGTATTGAAGGAATGCCTGTTTCAAAAAGAAAAATCAAACCATTAATTGATCAAGGTAAAGTTTCTGGTTTTGATGATCCACGCCTGCCAACGCTTCAAGGTCTTAAAAAACGTGGGATATTACCTGAGGCGATACGTCAATTTGTATTTTCTCAAGGAATTTCAAAAGTAGAGTCTACTGTTACATTTGGTTTGGTGGAAGCAGCTAACAGGAAAATTTTAGATCCGATATCTAAACGTTTATTTTTTGTTTCAAATCCTGTCAAATTAAAAGTTGAAAAGGCGCCTCATAAAATAAAAGACATAAGTTTTCACCCAACTGATAAAAAACTTGGAAGTCGAAGTATTAAAACAGGTGATATTTTTTATGTAAATGCTGAAGATATGAAAAAACTTAAAATAGGAGATATTTTTAGATTGAAGGATTTAATCAATGTTAAAATTTTAAAGAAAAACAATGAACTAATAGGTGAATATGCTGGGGATAAATTAATTGCCGAGTCTTTAAAAATCCAGTGGACAACTAATAATTTTGTAAAAATTAATGTGTATGTGCCGCATCTATTATTTACAGGTGATAAATACAATGAAAACAGTCTTGAAAAAATTCAAGGATATGCTGAAGAACAAGTGTCAAAACTTAAAACCGATGATATAATTCAATTCGAGCGTTTTGGATTTGTTAGAATAGAAAACATTAAAGGTAGTATTACTGGTTTTTTTGCTCATAAGTAAACTATTTAAGCATTCATTTGATTAATTATTTGCACTAAAAAATGAGATGGGATGATACATGCTTATTACAAAAAGAGTGTTGATTAGTATAGTTTTTGTAGCATTTTTATCAACTTTTATAATAGAGAATGTTGCAGCAGATGATTTTGTACCTCGTTTGGATAATTTTGGGATTTCCATTACGTTAATTATTGCGACAATTGCAATGATAATTGCGTTTTTTACTTTAGGTGGAATAAAATATGTAACTCCTGAAAATGTTCTTAATACGGAGGTTAGAAAAAATCTTTATGAATACATTGATAACTATCCTGGTTCCCATTTACGTGAGATTGCTCGTGAACTTGATCTAAAGCCTAGTAATGCAGCATGGCATCTTCGTAAACTTGAACAGACAAATCTCGTAAGAAGTCGAAATATCGGTGGTAAAAAAGTATATTATTTAGTAGAGGGTGGAGCTGAAGCAAGAAAGGAAGCAATAGCTGAAGCAATTCTTAGAAATAAAAATGCTAGGATTATTATGAAATATCTCGTTAACCATCCTGGTAAACATTTGCTTGAAATTGCAAATGCCCTTGAACTTAATCATCATACTGTTAAATGGCATATTAAAAAAATGTATCTTGCAGAATTAATCGATGGGGATACTAGTAATTCTGCTTACCCTGTTTATTATCCTACAGATATAGGTATAGAAGTATCTAATAACTTTTCAGATTACCTTAAAAAGCCTGGAAGAGCTGCCTGATACTATTAAAGCAGTCCAACATCTGTTACTTCTGCAGTTTCTACATCTTTTATCTTTGAAATTTCCTCAGCAATTGGATCAAGCCCACCCTGGCCTGCTTTATCTGGAATTACGACTGTAAGATTTATTCCTCTGAGACCAAATGCAACGTTTTTAATTTCAATGTTTCCAACTCTTGCTGGCGATTTGACTAATGTTTTGATTTTTTCCATCATTTGATTTAATTCATCGTCTTTCAAAATACCAGTTGGCATAATACGAATAAGACCAACTACATCACCCATTTTATACATCCTCCATTTATGGTCCTGTAAATCCACATTTCTGACATGTATATTTTATGCTTTGCTCTCTACAATTTTGGCATCGGCCAATTATTTCTTCACAGCTTGGACATGGAAATGTTGTAGATCCGCGTTTTAATAAGCCTTTTCCGCATGAAATGCATTTATCCGATTTTTCCATGTTTTTGGCTGAATACTAATCCTATATTTAATACTGACGCTTAACAATCTATAAATACTAAAAATATTAAAGAAAAAAAGAAATTAATTTTGATTAGGATTCTCCAAGTTTTATACTTGGATCTCCAAACAAAGTCCATTCTTCAATTGTTTTTCTGTCTATTTGATCTTTGTGAACATTGCCAATTATGTTTATGTAATCGGTTATTGCTTGAGAATGCATTTCCCCTATTACATCAATGCTTTGATTGGCATATGCATCAATTAATCTTGGTTCAATCCAACCACCAATACCTAACGGTGCAGCCTCACCAGTATACCCGTAACCAAGACCAGAGTTACCTGTTGATCCTATTGCTCCTCCACCTTTTTGCATAACAAGCCAATCGCAGAATTCTCTTGGTACCCATTCCTTATAATAAAATCTAAATGGCGTCTTGAAGAAATATCCAGCTATTCCATATTCTAGGATATCTCTGATGATGTTTGACATTGTTGTGTTAAATTGACCATTGTGGCATCCTCCAACAATAATTACAGGAAGTTTATATCCATTTTTAAGCTTCGGCATATCTTGAAGTATTAGTCCATCGATCATTCCTTCTTCTGTTTCTGCATCTGGTAAGAAATTTCCCCAATAAGCTGGATTGCCATGTCCTGCCATATGAATAAGCCCTGCTCCGCTTGTTATAGCATTTATTACGTCTTGTTTGCTGCTAAAACCCCCGTTAGAAGTCCATAATCTTTGAACATTAAATCCAATACTTTCTAAAAGATTTGCAGAAACATTTGTTTCTAGCTCACCTTCATAAAAACCAGAGTTGTCTCCTCGGGATGGTGGGAAAGTATCACCTGAGATAACAACCGCGTTTTTGAACCATGAATCATCAACCGTAGTTTCATATTTTATAATTTTATCAACAACTATGTCTACTTCAAAATCATATCTAAAAGAGATTCTACCAATAGAAACATCTGGATAGTAATCAGGTTTGTCACTTTTACTAGCAAACATTGAATATTCAGCAAATATGCCATTCCCGTTTGAATCCCAATCTTCAAAAACTATTTCTTCTGTATCTGGATCTATTTTAAATATATCTGAGTAATAAAGATCACTTGCATATCCTGCCTCCCAATTATCATCGTTATGCGTTACTCTTTCAGGTATATACCAATTGAATGTTTGACCTTTTCTTCCTCCAGCAAGTAAAACATATTTAATGTTATAAGTTTCTTTCATATCGTATATGCAGAGTTTTATTTTTTCAGGATCATCTCTACCAGATGAGTATGTTTGATATATTTCTTCTGTAGTTTTAAGAATAGTTTTTGTTCCTATGCTATTTTTATGATCCACAAGCGTCTGCAGTTTATCAGCAAATTTTTCAGGAGCGATAATTAACAGGTCATATTCTTCCAAAACTGAGAAATAAGGATGATCTGGTTTCTGATATTCAATCTGAATTTCTATTTCATCGTCAGGTAGCAGTAATATGTCTGATGCTGGGGAGTATTGAGGTACTATCTTAGTATTAACTATTAAAACATTTTCTCCATTTATCATCCCAACTCCTTTAGTTACATAATAAGGTTCATCTGGGTAAAAACTAACGCTATTATAGACATTCTCATCTATTAATTCGACTTTCTCTGTTTTAATTGTATCTGAAAGCGGTAAGGCTTTAGGTGAAGGTTGTATTTTACTAGTGAGTTTTTCTTCATATATGTTATAGTTGATATCTATGTTTTTTATTTTTGTTCCAAGTGGGAATGTAAATGTTTTCGTTATCATCGGAAGCATTGGTTTTCCTTCTTCCAGGAGAAATGACTCAGATTCTTTAAGATTAACAGTTACGTATTGGTCTTTTTGTATAATTGTTGGTTTTGAAATTGTTATTTTTTCGTTTCTCAAATCAGTTACATCTATATCTGTTGCTGTTATTGATGCTCCTAATCCACTTATTAATAAAATTCCTACTAAAACTATTGACAAATATTTTTTCAATTTTTTCGCCTCCATAAAATTAACATATGTTAATAATATATAATCTATTTAAGCTTTTTGCACTAATTTCATAAAATCAAATATTTATAAATAAAAAATCGTAATATTCTCTAATTAATTGCACGAAAGATTTCAAAATTAAAAAAAGAAGAAGTTCATAATATTAAAAATACCAATCTTTTAAATTACACTTTTTTTTCAATTTTAACCTCTTGTTTTTTGATTATATCCATACTAAAAGACGCAACTGATTTAAATATACGATATTGGAAAAATGCACCTACTATAATATTAACAAAATATGTCATCAATTTATAAAATAAAACAAAAATACCGGTTAAAGCAAGTAAAGCTTGATCAAAACCAAGAACTCCTACCAGAGGATGACCATAAACAACAAGAGCATTGCTAATAACAAAACTATATAGACCTGCGACACCTAACTCCGTAACCCCAGCACTACCAGGAGTCGTCGGCATCATAATAATAATTATTAAAAAAACTTGAGCAGCCATAGAATAAACTATGTTGTGATTTATTCCCATTCCAAAAAGAACCATTGATGCAATAAGCCAAGAAAAAACCCACATAATAAAAGTCAAAAAACCTGCAGATAAAAAAACACCTTTTTTCTTTTTTAAAAAAACCATCATACTACAATGAAAATTATCAACTTCCTGATTAATTCTAGAAATCACTCTACTTTTTTTCTCATTTTTTTTAGAAAATCTGCTAAGTTTTTCATTAATCCAAATCAATAATCCTTTTACTCTTTGTGGTCTGAAAATCGCATATAAAAACAAAAAAATAGTAATAAGAAAAATAATAATTCCAATGGTAATACCAATGTTAATATAAGAAATATCAATTTTATCTCTAAAAATAAAAAAAGCAAAAGGAACACAAATAAGTAAAAATATGGCATCGAGTAAACGCTCTCCAAGAACACTCGCGGTTGCACAACCAAAACTCAGACCATCTTTATTTAAAAGATATATACGTACAGGTTCACCCCCGGCCATACTTGGAGTGATACCTGCAAGGAAAAGATTGGCCATTACAATTTTTATCGACTCCCACCAACTTATCTTAATTAAAGGTTCAACAGCATTACTCAAGACCTTTAAACGAAGACCCCAAAAACTCCAACTAATAAAGTTAAAAATAAATGCTAATATAAAAAATTCATATTGAATCCTTATTGTCTTTATTTTCTCGATATCCTCTGGTTTGATAGTAAAATAAAGTATAACTAAAATAAAAATAATGCTAAGTAAAATACTTACAACTATTGGGATTTTCATTGTTTTTTGTTTTTTTCCTTTTTTTTCCACAAACACGATATTTTTAGTTTATTATATTTGACTTATGGTATTTCAGACAAAAAAACTTATCAGGGGAAAACTATTCACCAGTTAAATCAAGTGGTATTCTATGAAAATACTTCCGATTAGCAAATACTTGAAGACTGTAAACTACGCATTACAAAATAAAATTGCAGGAGAATGCATATATCCTTTTTATGCTTCATACAAGATAACGCATCGTTGTAGTTTAAAATGTAACTTTTGTAATGTTTGGATGGAAGATACACCTGATCTAAAAACAGAGGGTGTAAAACAAGTAATAGACAACATTGCTGAAAGCAGCATAGTAGTATTAAGTTTAGAAGGTGGAGACCCTCTTGTAAGAAAGGATTTAGGTGAAATTCTAAAACATGCATCTACAAAACCATTTACACTTTTCTTTACAACTAATGGGCATCTACTTAAAAAAAGACCCATGGGAGAATATGGCAAATACATAGACTATCTACATATCAGTATAGATGAAGGGCATGGCAATTTAGAATTTTTTGACAATCTCGAACTTTACCAAAGCTATGGACCTGAGATATGCATTCAAATAGTTGTAACACGTGATACAATGGATACTTTAGAAGATAAAGTTAAGAGAGTTTATGAGGTAAATGCAAGGACTGTTGTAATGCCAGCGTGTCATCTGGATGGAACAGATGACTTTTATCCCGGTCCAAAAGAGTTTAAAAAACTTATAATAGACTTAAAAAAGAAATATCCAAATACAATTACAACGCCAATAGGTTATCTTGACAATATCAACAAACCACATGGTTGTAGCACTTCATCAATTATAATAGACAGTGACGGGGGACTTTTTTATCCCTGCAGAACAGTTGGAAAAAGATTAACAGATCTTACAAAGCAAAAATTATTGGAATTCTTAAAATCAAATGAAGCAAAAAAAGCACGGGAATTGATGAGAAAGTGTCCTCGTGCTTGCGGTTGGTATCAATATTTTGCAACTGATGTTTTTGCTAGCCCAAGTACAATTACATCTTCTCTAGGTCCATATATATTTAAGTAGAATACTTTTCCTTTCCTTCTAATATCCTTTTATATAACTCTTCAGTTTGTTTTGAAATTTTATCCCAACTATGATTTTTAACAACGTAATCACGCGCATCCATCCCGATTTTCTTTTTAAGTTTTTCATCACTAATTACACGAATACAAATATCCGCAATTTCCTTTTCAGTATAATCTTTCATTAAAATTCCCCGGTCATCACCTAAAATTTTTTTTGCGTTACCCACATCTGAAGAAACAACAGGTAAACCACATGCCATCGCTTCCATAATTGTGAAACTTGCATTCTCGCCTCTAGATGGAAAAACAACTACATCTGCAGCACGCATATATTTAACAAGTTCTTTATCAGATACAAAACCAGTCATAACAATATCTTGATTATTATCGGTCATGCGTTTCAGTTTATTATATTGATTGCCTGTTCCAACAATAATCAGTTTCACATCTTTAATTTTATCTTTAATAAGCGAGAAACTACGTACTAAAAGTTCTACATTTTTCTGATAATGCAGACGACCGAAGTATAAAATAATTTTTTTATTTTTAAATCTCTCATTAATTTTTGATTTACCTGGTGAAAACCTTTTTATATCTACACCATTAGGGATGAAAACAAGTTTTTCGTTAGGAATCTTCCATTTTTCAAAAATAGGTATATAATCCTCATTAACACAAATTATTTTATCAACTTTTTTTCCAATATATTTTGTTACTTTCTTGATAAATTGCTTATATATGTTTGCAGTTAAATCATTTGCTTTAATTTCAAGAAGATAATGACACGTCATAATAGTTGGAAATTTGTTTTTTTTAAGAAAACCATGAATAAATGTAAAAAGTGGACTATGAAAATGAACTATATCTATTTTTTCTTTTAAAAATAACTCTTCGAGTTCTTTATAAGAACCCGGAGTATTAACAAAAAAAATTTCCCACAAGGATTTAAGACGCGGCACATGATAGTAATTATATCCATTTTCATGCTGATAACCAGTTTTTTTAGTATTACCTGTAACAATAAGTGTATCCGATTTTAAACCTTTTACAAGTTCTATTGCATGTGTGTAAGCACCACCTTCTTTGTATGTAGTAATTTCTGCTATTTTCATAGGTCCTCTATTTAAAATAACTGTTTTCAATATATGTCCAGTTAATTTCATAAACTTCCGCCCAATAAACTGGTTCAAGAGTTTCCGAATCATAATTCATAGATTCATTTCTATAAACAAGGTTAAAAGGTTGCTTCAAGATTTTATCATAACCTCCAGTCCAGGTTTCGTTTGTCATATGGATTCCTTCTTTCCTTATTCCGACGTGGACAACATCATTTTTCATTATACTATCAACAAATATATGAGTGATTTTACTATAGTTTTTACCAAAGCCTATTAGTTCATCAATATATTCACTTGTATCTTCAGCCGACCAAATTTTTTCTGTTTCATCTTTTGTTGTTTTGAAACCTCGCGACTCGATCATTCTTTCTAGACGATGATCTGACGCTATTAAACTTTTGTTTTTATCAAGATTTTCATTGATCCAATCGATGGCATTCAAATCTTCTCTTGTTATTATTTCATTTGATTGATCCAAAGTAGTCGGAAGAGGATAAACAGATGTTGCAAGTGAAATAACAAGTAACAAAGTAAAAAGTATATGAATTAAACGTTTTTTTTGTGAAATATTTACCTTTTTCGATAAATATTCAATAAAAAAATCTTTTTTATTAGTAAGTTTAGAAAATAAGACTTTATATTCAGGATCTGAAAAAATTGATCCTATACCATAAACAGCAATTAATGCAAGTGGATAAATCATATATTCTAAAAGTCGGTGTGGATATATCGAGCTACTACCTATAAAATTAGCAATAGTGCCATATAAAAACAAAATTATTAACCCCAAAAGCCAACCTCGAATTAAAAAACCGTTTTTAATAAAACGAGTATGTCTAAAACCTACAACTCCTAACGAAATAACAATTAATAGTGGCATAGCCCATATTATAGAAATAGGGTTAAAACTAAAATCTAAACTGGGAATTTTAATAAATGAAAAAATTAGCAATAAAGATAAACATATAACAAACGCAATAATGAATATATTAAAACTCTCTCTTTGAGTTTGCCTCTTTTTTTCCTTTCCGATAAATAAATTTTTTTTCCTTTTTAGCCAAATAAAACCTAAAGATGCAAAAAAGAAAATATAAAATAAAATAATTACCAAATTTGATTTAAAAGCTATCGGACCGATAGTAAAACCATTATTCATAAAACTATTATACACAGTTGTTGCAACAGTTGCCCAATAAACAAAAGCCAACCCGCTCGTAATTATGATAATAAAAATATCTCTCTTTATTGTAACAGTCCATTTTTCTTGATAAAAATTTTCAAAAAATATAATAAAAAATAATGAAATAATATAAATAAATGTTGAAAAATGATGTGACATTATTAGCAAGCTTGTTGAAATAAATAATGGTATTAAATAACTAAAACTCTGTCGAAATTTAATAAATAAATATATCGATAACAACAAGAAAAAATGCCCTATAGTTAATGGAGAGGCATGTGATAGTTGATTAACATGAAATGGTAAAACTGCAAGAAAAAGAGAAGATACAATCGCAATTTTTTTATTTTTTGTTAACTCCCAAATCAAAAAATAATAAATAAAAATTGTTAATCCACCAAATATTGGAACAAGCTTTGGCATAAGGATAACTACATCAATACCTGTAATCCAATGTGCAAAGGCATTAATTGCATACAGTACAGGAAATTCATTATATGAGCTGCCCCAACCTGAATATGCAGGAAATAATTGGTTGCTCGTAATAACTGAATTTGTAATTCCGCTATATATCCCAAAATCGCATCCCCAAGCAGCATAAACCCATCCTGGAATAGATCTTATAATTATCGCAATACTTGTAATTAATATCAACCAGAAAATCCAGTTCTTGTAAAAATTATTGAACCTTGAAATAACTTGAACCTCCTAATTCTTTAGACTATACTCCATTCACTTAAATCTTTTACCAAACTTAAAAAATCACCTAAATGAACTAGACTTTCCATTATTAACAATACTTATAATTTTTTCAACTGTTTTATTAACATTACAACTTCGAGCAAAGCCAGTAGTTTTTTGTGCAATTTTTATATCTCTCGCAAGATCTATGCTGTTTTGATTGACAGAATAAAATGTGCCTTTTTTATTATGATATTTCGCTAAATATTCCTGCTCAATCTGACCTGGCGTAGGAGTCATTAAAGCTTTAGTTCCAATTACTGCAAGATCAAGAATAGTTGAATAACCACTTCGGCAAATTACAAGCTTAGACCTGTTTAAAAAGTCTTCTCGCTCTGCTTTTGAAAGAAACGAATATGTTTCAATTTTATCTTTTTTGAATTTATCCATATTCTCGGTTTTACCAAGAGTAATTACAACTTTTCCATCAAGATAAGTAACTTGCGAAACAAGTTTCCCCTCAAGTATTGTTCTTTGGGGTTCAGGTCCACTGATAGATATTAAATAATCGATATCTTTCTTTGATTTTTTCTTTTTAAAATCGGATAGCACCCCTACATAATGAAGTTTTTCTTCATCTATATGTTTTAAGTTATGTGAGAGATCACCTGATAAATTGTCTTCTTTGTAATCAGGAACAATAACACCGCAGAATCGTTTAAAAAAGAAAAGATTAAAAATTTCACTGCCACGCTCAAACATTTTAATTCTGAGCGGATTCATTATGCGCATCTGATGAGAGATAAAAAAACTAGGAATTTTCTTACTATACATGTCGTATCTTGCATCAGAAATGATAAGATCACATGGTTTGTATTCTAAAATTTTTATAAGTTTGTGTAATCCTTTATTCATGCGATTAATAAATGAGGGCCAATAAACAATGCTTTTTGCCATAAATTGTCTAGAATTTTCAGAGAGAAGCATAGGGTAATCTGGAATTTTAATGTATTCAACATATCTATCTGCTAATTCTTTTTTTAATAATTCAAGCGATCTTCCATTTGAAATAATTCTAATTTCATTATCTTCATCAAGAAGTTTTCTTATAATTGGTAAAGATCTGGTTGCATGACCCAAACCCCATGAACAAACAGCATATACTATCTTCATGTTAATGCTGTATCCAGCATTAAAATAAATAAATAACTGGTATTTACTATATATTTAAATACAAATGTACATTCACCGGTTGAGGTTTATATGAACTTCAAAGAAAAACTCAGAAGGATCGTTCATAAAAACAATTCTATTTTATGTGTGGGTCTTGACTCTGATAAAGAAAAGATATCAGCTAATGTGTCTTTACTTGATTTTAACAAGATAATTATTGATCAGACAAAAGATTTGGTATGTGCTTATAAAATTAACATGGCATTTTATGAATTCTTGGGAAAAGATGGAATAGATGTTATGGAAAAAACAATTAATTATATTCCAAGAGAAATAATAGTGATTATTGACGGTAA
>MUGC01000131.1 GCA_002900535.1 Thermoplasmata archaeon M9B1D
TAAAGCAAATAAGATTTCAACAGGTGCTACTTTTTGAGGACAGCGCTCTCTACACTTAAAGCAACTCATGCAAGTCCAGATAACATCTGAATTTATCATTTCATCAATTAGTCCTCTTTTTGTAAGAGCAACTATTTTATGTGGCTCAAGCTCCAAGAGTTTATGTGCTTCGCAACCCGACGTGCATTTGGCACATTGGTAGCAATAATCAGATATTTCAGCTTGTAATTTAGAAAGTCTTTCATTTATTTCTTTTCTAAGTTGTGTTTGTGACTCCCCCATAGAAGTCAAATCTGTTATACTCATAAATTCACACTCCCCGATTAACGGATGTTAATTATTTAATATTTTTGGAACTAACAGATAATATTTGTAAAATTCTTATCAAAAGTCCATATATAAAACCTATGAAAAATGTGATTTATTTATCATTTACTTTTTGAATATGGATTACACCATCTTTAAAAACTATCCAACGAAGTTTATCACCATCCTTAAGATGTAAAATCTCAACTAGTTCAGATGGTACAGTAATTCTCCGTCTTGATCCTCTAATCGTAAGTGCTGTATCGGTTATACATCTTATCTCATCTAGATCAACTTTCATGGTCATATCCTAAAATATCTTTATTAACATAAAAAGTTTGTTATTTATTCAATATATTTTGGTAAATATCCGTAAAACTAGCATAAAAACTAACTTATTTCACCTTGCATATATGCTTTTGTTCTAGGGTGTTTTGGGTTATTAAAAACCTTATCAGCAGGGCCATGTTCGATTACTTCACCAAAATATAAAAAGATAACATAATCCGCAACTCTTTTTGCTTGACGCAATGTATGAGTTACTAAAACTACAGTATATTCTTTTTTTAATTTTAATAAAAGTTTTTCAATCTGTTGTGCGGAAATTGGATCTAAAGCAGAGGTTGGTTCATCACAGAGTAAAACCTCAGGTTGTACAGCTATAGCACGTGCTAAACATAAACGTTGTTGTTGACCTAGAGACAAGCCAGAAGCTGGATCATGAAGTCTATCTCTAATTTCATTCCATATCCCGGCTTCTTGAAGACAATTATTTACTGCATTTTCCAACTTTTTAGAATCTATATGATTATGGATTCTAATTCCATAAGCAACATTTTCGTAAATAGACATAGGCAACGGATAAGGTTTTTGAGAAAGTAGACCCATTTTTTTTCTAATATCAGAAACGTTTAAACCTGATCTTAAAATGTTATTTCCATCAACCAATATTTTACCAGAGATCTTAACATCATCACGAATCTCAAGAAGACGATTGAATGACTTTAAAAGAGTTGTTTTACCACAACCAGATGGGCCAATAATCGCAGTAAGTTGTCTCGCTGGAATTTTAATATTAACATTTTTTATAATGCAGTGTTTACCATAACAAATATTTAGATTCTGCGTTTCTATTTCGCCAATTAGTTTTTTACTCATATATATACCTCTTTCCTTATTTTAATATAAATTTAGAAGATTTTCTTAATAAAAATCTAGAGATTATACTAATGCATAACACAATGACTAATAGGATAAGGGCAGCTGCATATGCCTTTTGACGAACACCTGGGATAGGTGATGAAAACAGGTGGAATATCATTGTTGGTAAAGCAGCAGTTGAATCAAATACAGAAGTTGGGATGTTATCAGTAAAACCAGCAGTGAATAAGATTGAAGCTGCGTCTCCAATACCTCTACCTAAACCTAAAAGAACGCCAGCCAATATACCAGGCATTGCTTGTTTTCGAACCACTTTATAAGCCGTTTCAAATTTTGTAGAACCAAGAGAATATGCAGTTTCTTTAAGTCCATTTGGAACCATTTTTATTGACTCATCCATACTCCTAGTAATAATTGGAATTTCAAGCAGAGTCAAAGCAATAATACCTGCTAAAAGAGATGCACCAAGACCAAGAAACATCATAATACTAAGACAAAAAACACCGTAAATGATAGAAGGAATGCCCCAAAGGATATCAAGAGATAAACGAATAAAACTTGAAATACTAGGATTAGTAAAATCTCTTTGTAAATATATAGCAATACCAAGACTAATAATAAAAGCTAAACCAGTTGCAGGTAGTGCAAGAAATAGAGAGCCAATAATAGCATTTAAAATTCCACCGCTTTTACCAAGATAATATCCACCAGTAGGGGTTTGAGTAATCATCTCTATAGAAAGAGATGTTGCACCGTTTGCTACAACAAGAGAAATTATAATAAACAAGCTACCAAGAACAATTAAAATTGAAACATACATGAGAATTTTAAAGATTTTTTCTTCAAGAATGCGTTTATTCAAAGCTTCCACCTCTTTTTTGCATTTCTAAGTAAAATTAATCCTAATAAATTAAAAATTAAAACAACGATAAAAAGAACCAAGGCACCAAACATTAATGCCGATTCGCTTTTAGGTATTGACATCAATTCTCCATATTTAGAAGCGATAAGTGAAGGTAGTGTTTCAGTAGGAGCAAATAGGGATGAAGGAACTTTAGGGATACCTCCAACAACCATGTTCACTGCAATAGTTTCACCAAATGCACGTCCGAATCCAAGTAGGATTGCTGAAATAATACTAGGTGCTGTAGCACGAAAAATAACTTTTTTGACAGTTTCCCATTTAGTAGCCCCTACAGACAATGAGGCTTCTTTCAACTCTAGGGGTATTGAACTAAAAGCTTCAACGCATAATGAAATAATAATCGGAAAAACCATAACTGCTAAAGTAATAGATGCAGTAAACAAACATAAACCAGTACTTTCAATACCAAAAAACGGTGCAATAAAATCTCTTACAAGTGGAACTAAAAAAAGAAAAGCACAAAGGCCAAAAACAACAGACGGAACACCTGCAAGCACATCTAAAAAAGGACGCAGTATTTTTCTTATTTTCCTAGGAGCATACTCAGCAATAAATATTGCACTCAATAAAGAAATAGGTATTGCAATAATAAGTGATAAACCGGTCACAATAATTGTACCTACAATAACTGGAAAATAACCAAAATTGCCATTGCTAGGGTTCCAATTCGAGGAAAATAACAAATCAGTTATTGATTCTGATCCCAGTATCAAAGAAGATTTAGATAATAAAATTAAGAATATTAAGAAGAAAAGTATTGAAACTATTATAGTTATAATAAGCATTAATTTTGTGCAAATTAAATCACGAATTTTTCTTTTATCCATAAGCCATTTCTTATCAAATGATCCATTTTTTATCAACATTCTATGTTATTTCTGGTCTATAGCCTGTTTCTAAATACTCCAATTGTTTGTTTATAGTCTCATTAGACAACTGTATGTAACCACTCTGAGGAATGTAATGTTGGCCATCGGTTAAAATCCAATAAACAAAATCTTTTGTTGTACCGCTAAAACTTTTTTTGGTAACAAGATGTAATGCTCTGGCGGGGGGAGACGGATAAATATCATTTGCTATTGCATTTACAATTTCATCTCGTGTATCATAAAAACTTTCATTTTCATCTATTAAGCCGTTATTGTTTAGATCGAGAGGAACCGGAATTAATCCGCTAAAAGGATTTTTGGATTCTGAATCGTATATAAAGTTAATATTGTTATAGCCAATCCCTTGTAAATCACCTTGGATTGCTGCAGCTAAATTTGGGTCTCCATTTATCGCTGAATCTGCTGAATTAGTTAAATCATCTTGGCTATAATCACCAAGATATAATGCCCATGTTTCAGCTGCACCACATGAATCTGAACGTGTGTAGATTTTTATATTTTTTAATTCACTTGGTACATTACTTTTTTCAAAAAGTTCATCCCATTTTTTTATTTTTCTTGTTATAAAAATATCAATGAGTTGCTGTTTTGTTAGACCTTTTTTTAGTATTTCATTTACTATAGGATTTTGAGAGTTTATCGTTGCTACAACAGCATCTTTTGAGACTGAAACCCAAAACACACCCTGATCAATTTCTTCGGGATATATTTCTCGTGAAACCATCCCAATATTTACAATACCTGCTATCGCATCAGCCATCCCTTTACCTGCACCTCCAGCAGACACTTCAATTTTGATATCAGGATGGACTTTTTGATATTCTTCAGCCCAAATGTTCATCATTGGATAGAGTGCAAA
>MUGC01000132.1 GCA_002900535.1 Thermoplasmata archaeon M9B1D
GTGCATCATCACATGCCCTGTTTATAGAAAAACAAATCCTATTGTACTTGAGCATGTTACAACGATTTCAACCCCTGGTGATGTTGTAGATGCAATTGTTACAAATCAGGGGATAGCAATTAATCCAAAAAGAACTGATTTAATTGAAAAATGTAAAGGGAAAATAAATATTGTTCCTATTGAGGATTTAAAAAATATTGCTTATCAGGAAACGGGTGGGCCACAAAAACTTGAATTTGAGGACAAACTCGTTGGTTGTACAAAATGGTTTGATGGAACTGTTTTGGATAATATTTGGAAAGTAAAAGGACTTGATTAATATGAAATGGACTACTAAAATAACAAAGGTAGAACCAAATCATCTTGTTACACGTGGTTACCGTCAGGAAGATCTCATAGGAAATGTACCTTATTCCCATGTAGTTTATCTTTTGTTAAAAGGCGAGCTTCCAAGTAAAGAACATGGGAAAATGACAGATGCAATACTAACTGCATGTATTGATCATGGAGTAACACCACCTTCTGCAATGGCATCAAGAATTGTTGCATCTGGCGGAGTTCCCTTGCCGACTGCAGTTGCTGCAGGAGTACTTTCTATTGGTGATGCTCATGGTGGTGCCATTGAAAAAGGTGCAAAGTTTTTACAAGAAGGAGTTGCAAGAGCAAAAAAAGAAGGTAAAACAATAGATGAAATGGCAAAGATTTTAGTTACTGAAAGTAGAGAGCAAAATAAAAAAATATTGGGTTTTGGTCATAGGGTTCATATATCTGATCCTAGAACAAAAAAACTTTATTCTCTTGCAGATGAGCTAGGTATAGCAAGCAATTGCATTGCTTTATCAAAAGCAATTGAAAAAGAATTAAATGTTCAAACAGGAAAACAGTTACCAATAAATGTAGATGGAGCAGTAGCTGCAATTACTTCTGATATGGGATTTGATTGGCGTCTTGGGAAAGGATTCTTTTTACTCGGTAGAGTCGCGGGCCTTACTGCGCAAGTTTATGAGGAGCAAACCGAGCAGAAACCTATGCGTAAAATGTTTTCAACTGAATGTGATTACGATGGTCCAGAAGAACGTGATTTGCCTTAGGGGGAGTATTATTGGGAAAAACAATTATCCAGAAAATCTTTGAAAATCACTCAGATCAAGAGGCAAACGTTGGGGAAATAGTTGATATTAATATTGATGTAAGAGTTGCTCGTGATTTCGGTGGTGCAAATGTTGTTAAAAATCTCGAAGAAAACAATCTTGATTTAGATAATCCTTCTAAAACCTATTTTACTTTTGATTGTAACCCTGGAGGTTGTGATCAAAAATATGCAGCAAATCAACATATATGCAGACAATATGCTAGAAGAAATAACGTTAAAATTTTTGATATTGATAGTGGGATTGGAACACACATAGTGATAGATGAAGGTATCGCAAAACCGGGTGGAACAATTGTTTCAACCGATAGTCATGCAAATATTCTTGGTGCAATTGGTGCGTTTGGTCAAGGTATGGGTGATAAAGATATTGCACATGCTTGGGCTTATGGCAAGATATGGTTTAAGGTTCCTTCTTCTGTTAAAATAGTTTTAAAAGGGAAGCCATCTCCTTTGGCAACCCCTAAAGATGTTGTACTTAGATTACTTAAGGAGTTTGGTGCAGATGGTCTTTTAGGTTATTCTGCTGAAATTTATGGAGAATATGTTGATTCTTTATCACTTGATGGTCGCATTACAATTGCTTCAATGGCAACTGAGATGGGTGGAATAATAATTCTATTCCATACAAACGATGGTGTTCAAGCAGATTCTGATGCAATTTATGAAAAAACCTTTGAAATAGATATTTCTAGTTTAAAACCACTTATTTCTCGTCCTGGTCATCCTGAAGATGTTGTTAGTGTCACTGATGTGAAAGAAACTAAGGTTGATTCTGGTTTTATTGGTAGCTGTACTAATGGTCGTATTGAAGATATGAGATCTGTTGCAAAAATTCTTAAAAATAGGAAAATTGCTCCTGGCAGAGTTCTAAAAATTGTTCCATCTACTGATAAAATTTGGAAAAAATGCCTAGATGAAGGGTTAATAAAGATTTTCAAGGATGCAGGTGCTTTAGTTGGATCAGCGGGTTGTGCTGGTTGTGCAGCGGGTCAAATCGGACAAACTGGTTCTGGTGAGGTTGCAGTTTCTTCAGGTAACCGAAATTTTGTTGGAAAACAAGGTAAAGGTGACATATTTCTAGCAAGCCCTGCAACAGTTGCAGCGTCTCTTGTCGCAGGATATGTCACAACCGAGGATGATACCCCTGAAAAACCTGAAGCAGTATCAGTTACTAAGTTTAGATCTTTTGAAGTTAAATCAAAAGAAAAAAATGAACAACTGCCATTAAAAGTTGAAGGTAGAGTTTGGGTTATAAAAAAGGATAATATTGATACGGATATGATTTTTCATAACAGATATCTCAGTATTACAGATCTCAAAGAAATGGGACAGTATACTTTTAACAACCTTGAGGGTTACAAGGATTTTGCAAAAAAAGCAAAACCTGGAGATATTATAATTGTTGGTAAAAACTTTGGTTGCGGTAGTTCTCGTCAGCAGGCAGTTGATTGTTTTAAAAGCCTTGGTATAAATATTATTATCGCTGAAAGTTTTGGCGCAATTTATGAACGTAACGCTATAAACAGTGCAATGCCAATTATGGTTGCAGAAAATATTCTGAATCAGATAAATGACAAAGACGAACTCGGTATTGATTTTAAAACTGGTGAAATATTTGATAAAACACAAAACAAAAAATATATCGGTAAGCCTCTTTCAAAATCTCAGCTTGATATTTATCTGAGAGGGGGCTTACTTACTTAATTTCTTTTTTTTGAAAATTTTATTTACACTAAATTTTGTAGTGCCAGTTATTATTCTATCTGTTTTAAACACCCAGACAACTACTGCAATTATGACAATTGCAAAAATGCTAACATATATTATTCCTGCAATAACCATAAGATAATCACCAAACAGAAGTGCTCTTGTTGCCATCATCGGATGAGAGAATGGTATTGCAAATGTGAATATTTTTAACGCTATAGGAAGAGTATCATAATCTGCGAACATTGTAATGAACATAGGTATCATCGCAAGAGCCACGATGGGAAAGGTGAGTGTTTGTGCGCTTTTGAAGTTCTTTGCAAATGTTCCTAACAGCATGCATAGTGCTAACCCGGCGATGAGGGTGACAAATAGAGATATCCCTACTAGCAGAAATTCTAGTGGTGAGCTTAGAACAAGGCCATAATCTGCAAGATTTATTCCACTTTGTGATACTCCAAATCCTTGGAAATAGTTATTCATACCGATCATATATATTACTGCAAGAATAAGTCCGATGGTAGCAGCAGCGACAATTTTACCTGTGACTATACTAGTTCGTTTAACAGGTAGTGTTAGCAGGGTTTCAAGAGTTTTATTTTCTTTTTCAAGAGCCATTGATGTAATAACAATTCCACCTGACATTATAATGATCATCATCATGATGATAGGGGTCATTATAGACTGAGAAGATAACATACTCATGATTACAGTTGGAGATAGTCCTGGGATTTCTCGGTCTTTTAAATATGTTGTTTCAACTCTTTTTGTTGGTGATAGAATAAAAGTGGCGTTAGTGGCATTTGTTGAGCTATTTTCTTGTATGAGCTCTGATGATATATTTGTGTTAATATCTGTAATTAAAAAATCTACAAGATTGGATGAGATTGTATCCAAGACCCCTGCGCCTTTCATAATCCAATAGATCTCTATTTGTCCTGATTGTTTATTAAGAATATTTTCTGTGAAATTACTAGGAATAACTATAAGCGCAACACCGTTTTTTTGTTTAAGTTCTTCTAAACCTTTTTGTTTATCAAAAACAGATGAGGAGTTGAACATGACTCTAGCACTTTCATTAAGAATATTAACAGCATTTGTAGAAAATGTGCTATTGTCTTCGTCGATAACACCAATGATAGGTGGTTCTTGTGATTGTTCTTGTATACCTGCTATGCTGCTACCCATCGTACCATAAATAAGTGCTAAGA
>MUGC01000133.1 GCA_002900535.1 Thermoplasmata archaeon M9B1D
TAATAATATATGCATTCATATCCCCAATAATTCAAATACAGCTAGTAATAATATTTTTTTAAATAACAAGATTGAAATTGAAAAAGAATTTGTTTTATATGAAAATGTATTAAGTTTAATTATCATATTTGCTGTTATTATAAGCTTAATTGTTGTTATTTCCTTAATAATTATTAGACAAAAAAGAAAAAAAAATTATTAGTGGGAAAATGGACTGAGCTTTGATTTCTGCCTATAATGGCTTTCAAATTAAAGTAAATATATATGTCGAAATGATATGGGTTCTGCTAAGTCCATTGCTTAAACAAAAGAAAAAAGAGTATGCCGAATTTAACTATTTAAACTATATTCATTAAATTTTTTTAAAAATTTAGGTTTTTATTGATCTGTTTACCTCTTTCATAGTTAAGAAAAGTAAAAATGATATCAACCACAGAATAACAATTAATAAAATAGAGTGATAATAACTACCCCATAATGAATATACTGGATCTACAATTGCTATTAATAAAACAGAGCCAACCTGAGAAAAAAACCAAAGTAAAGAAGAAGCTCTTCCTTCCATTCCTGGACCAGATATTCTACTAGATATTTCTAAAACTAATGGTAGAGCGGACATCAAGAAAAAACCACCGATGAAAAAGATTAGCCCTAGTAAAATAAAACTATCAAAGCTTCCTATAAGGAAAACAGCTAAAGTTCCTATTGCTAAATCTAAAAGGACAAATGGTTTAATCTTATTTACTCTATCAGATATTGCAGGTACTATTATTGAACCAATAATTCCACCTATTATCATTAATCCACCAATAATCCCTGCTTGATCTATACTAATTCCATGTAGAGAACTTAGAACTTGTTCGAGCCAAGTCATAATAGCTGTAAAACCGCCAACAACAACAAAGAACCCAAATTCAATTATAATAAAGCCTTTCAATTTTGATAATTCCCAAAGATTTTTTAAATTAAATGCAGAAGTTTCATCGATGATGGTCGCAACTTTTCTTTCTTTTGCAAAAAAAATGAAGAAAAACGCACCTGCACAAGATATAAGAGCATAAATCATTAGCATCTTAGTTATTCCAACAGATAAAAATAAAAATGGTGTTATTGCTAATGCCAGCATCATTCCAATAAACAAACCAATAGTGCCTAAACCTGTGGCAAGTCCTTGATCTTTTTCAGAAAACCAGTTTATTGCAATTTTAGTAATACATCCAAAAATAAAAGGTTGAGATATGGCGGCACCAGTTTGAGATATTAGTAACACAGAATAATTGTAATCAGGGATTGTTGAAAAAATTCTAAATACAGAAAATATTGCTAACAGAAGTGCCCCGATTACAACACTGATTTTAAAACCTTTTTTATCTATAAAAATACCAACAGGAATAGCTAATATCACAAAAACCAAAGGCCAAACAAGTGACAAAAGAGATACTTCAAATGGACTTACATTAAAAAGTTTGACCACTTCAGAGGTAATAGGTGCAAAAGTTAACCAAAATAACTGTGAAAGTAAGGCTACAAACATAAAACAAGCTAAAACCACCCATCGAAATGATGAAATGTTTTCCTCAGATTTAGTTTCTCTCATTTTTATCTTCCAGAGATAATTTAATTATATTTTACAATTTTTTTATAAATCTTATTATTTGAAATCATTTTCCAATATATAAAAAATAGCAAAAAAACTGTTTTTATGAAAATAAAATTTAACTCTGGTTTAAATGTTAATTCAATATTAAACACTAATTTTTTAATCCTGTAATAAACATTGACCCAGATTTTTATAAAACATTAATTTAGTTCTTTTTTCCAAATAATAGATTTAAGAATTTTTTCATCAGATTTATTTGCCCATTCTATTCTTTTTTCTGGTTCTAACGAAATAATTCTAAAATAAAAGTACAAATCTCCAACTCCTCCAGAGATATTAACTAGTGGAAACATCAAAAGATAGGGCTCATTAGTATTCATAAAATAAAATAAACACCAAATTAGAGGTAAGAAATGCAATAAAAATAAAATTTTACTATCATTAATATATTTCTCATTGTCAACAAGAAATCCAAAAGCAGACCACTTTGTTATAATAATTGATTTTATAGGAATTTTATAATGTACTAAGACTAGTAAATGAGTTAATTCATGCAGAATAATAGCGAGGATAAAACCAATTAGCATTTTTAACAGTAGTGTCATTACGTTACTTTCCTCAGATTAATAAAATAATATATATGAGGTATTTATATATAAAATTAACTATTTAATATGATTATTATAATTTATTAAAAATTTTTATCTATTCATTCTAAAATTTTTAGGTAACTTTAATTTTTAAAATATCAAAATATATAGAAAAGTGAAAAGAGAATAAACTAAACTCTGGAGTGGATAAAAAATCTTTAAAAACAAAACAAATATATCTGTTGAGAGTAATGACTCTGGCTAAACCTATTTTTTTTAAATATTAAGAATTGATTTATTTTATAACCATTTTTTATGTTTGAAATAACCTAACATTACTATAACCAAAGAAATCATTATACCCCATACAAAAATATAACCAAATTGCCAATTAAGCTCTGGCATATTAAAAGGAAATGTTCGATCGAAATTCATTCCATAAACACCAACTATAAAAGTCAAAGGAATAAAAATTGCTGCAAAAATTGTTAAAACTTTCATTACCTCATTCATTTTGTTGCTGATGCTGCTCATGTAGATATCAAGCATACCAGATATCATATCACGGAAGGTTTCAATAGTATCGATTACTTGAATTGTATGATCATACAAGTCTCTAAGATAAATATGAGTTTCTTTTTTGATTAATTTTGATTCATCACGTAACATGTTACTAATTACGTCTCTTAGAGGCCAAACAGATTTTCTTAGATAAACCATCTCGCGTTTTAAATTATAAATCTTTTGTAATGTTTCAGGAGAAGGATTTGAAACTAGATCTTCTTCTAAACTTTCTACTTTTTCACCGATTTTTTCAAGGATCGCGTAATAGTTATCAACAATTGCATCAATCAATGAATATGCAAGGTAATCTGCACCCATTTTTCTGATACGCCCTTTTCCTTTTCTAATACGTTCTCTTATTTGGTCAAAAACATCTCCAATTGTCTCTTGAAAAGATATAACAAATCTTTCTCCAAATATAATGCTCACCTGTTCACTATGTATTTCCTGTTCTTTATCATCAACTAAAAGCATTTTTAGTACAATAAAAAAATATTTTTCATAATCCTCTATTTTTGGTCTTTGATCAGTGTTGACTATATCTTCTAAAACTAAAGGATGTATACTAAAACAATTACCAAGTCTTTCAATTATATCTGTTTCATGTAGTCCATCTACATTAATCCAAGAAACCGAGGGACTACGTTTAAGGGAAAAACATTCTTCAACATTTTTTACTTCTTTATCGGTATATTTTCCGATACTGTAATCTAGAATAGAAATTTTCACCTTTTCAGTCTTTTTTTCACCGATATGTACCATTTCACCAGGTGGTAACCCACGTGACTTTGAACCTTTTTTAATAATTCTTGGCATAAATCTCCCCTATTTTTTTATATTATATATTTTTCTAATTGGCCAGGAAATTTCTATTTTTTCTTTATCAAAACGCTCTTTTAGTGCTTTAATAAACTCGTTTCTAACAATAAATCTATCCATTGGATGCTCTATTCTTAAAATCGCGATAAAATTAATGTTTGACTCACCAAATTCTCCATATCTAAAACCGGGTTCAAAATCTTTTGCGGCGCCTGGAACGGTTTTTTGAATTTCTTTTGCAACTTCAAGTGTTACCTTTTCAACTTTTTTTAAATCAGATTCATAAGCAACACCACAGGGCACCCATATGGAGAAATCTTCTTTAGGCATTGAATAATTAATAATGTTACTTTCGGCAAGTTTTGCATTAGGAATTATTAAAAGATTATCAGTAAGCATTCTGATTCTTGTTGATCTCCAACCAATATCTTCAATAATACCTGTAGTATTTTCATCAAGTTCGATGAAAT
>MUGC01000134.1 GCA_002900535.1 Thermoplasmata archaeon M9B1D
TTTTCCAACATCAGTTCCAATAGCTCCACAACCAATTATTCCAAGTTTCATAAAATTACCAAAACCTTAAAACATCATGTTTATATAAAACATATCGTAATGGATGAAATTGACTTTTATCTTAAAGAAGATTTAGGGGACAAGGGAGATATTACCTCTCAATCACTATTAAAAGATGAAAAGGTAAAAGGAAAAATATTGTGTAAGCAGAATTGTATTGTTGCAGGTTTAGAAGAATCAAAAAAAATATTCGAGAAACTTGATGTAAAAATAAAATTTAATGTTAAAGATGGAGATAAAATAAAAAAGGGATGGATAGTTGCTGAAGTTACAGGATCCGCACTTGCAATTCTGAAAGGGGAAAGACTTACTTTAAATTTCATCGGAAGAATGAGTGGAATTGCAACTGAAACAAAAAAAATTGTTGACAAATGTAAAAAAATAAATCCAAATATTAATATTGCTGCTACTAGAAAAACAACACCAGGTTTTAGAAAATTTGAAAAAAAAGCAGTTGAAACTGGTGGTGGAAAGTCACATCGATTTGGCCTTTATGATGCTATAATAATTAAAGATAACCACATAAAAATAATGGGATCAGTAGAAAACGCAATACAAAAAATAAAAAATAAAATTAGGGATGAACCAATAGAAATTGAAGTACAAAATGAGCAAGAGGCAATAACTGCAGCAAAGCTAAACGTGGATGTGATTATGTTAGATAACTTCACATATAAAAATGCTAAAATTACATCTGAAAAAATAAAAAAGATAAACCCAAAAATTTTAATAGAAATATCAGGAGGCATAAACCAAAAAAATATTTCAGATTATGCTTCTTTCTCAGATAGAATATCACTTGGCTATTTAACTCATTCAATTAAAAGTATAGATTTCTCATTGGAGATAATATAGTAAATTTTTCGGAAATATTTAATAATTGAATTGGGTTTACAATATTCATAAAAATATATAATTCACACATTTGTGAGGCTTATTGAATGGGGTATGGTGAGTAAATGAAAAAGATTATTGAAGAAGTAATAGCTGATGAAAAAAACAAAAAAGAAAAAAAGTCAAATAATAAAAAAGATATTTTAAATAATTCACTTACACGCAGTTCAATAAATAGAACTGAAACTGATAAAGAATTAGAAGACGTTTTATCTGGTTTAACCACAACTATCAAAGTTATTGGATGTGGAGGTGCTGGAACAAATACTATTTCTCGTTGTGTAACAAGTCAAATAACTGGTGCAGATCTAATATCAGTTAATACAGATGCCCAGCATTTACTTTTAGCAGAATCACCGCATAAAGTTTTAATCGGAAGACATCTCACACGTGGTCTAGGAGCAGGTTCACTTCCACAAATAGGCGAAGAGGCAGCAAAAGAAAGCGAACAAGACATAAGAAATGCTATAGGTCATGCGGATATGATATTTGTCACTTGTGGATTGGGCGGTGGTACAGGCACTGGCTGCGCTCCAGTAGTTGCTCAACTCGCTAAAGAGGCAGGAGCTTTAACAATTGGGGTTGTAACACTTCCATTTAGTGTTGAGGGTCTTATTCGGATGGAGAATGCTGAATCAGGTCTCAAAAGACTACGTGATATTTGTGATACTGTTATTGTTATTCCAAATGATAAACTCCTTGATATAGTCCCTAATTTATCCCTAAACGCAGCATTTAAAGTAGCAGATGAAGTATTGATGAGATCTATAAAAGGTATTACCGAAATGATTACAATGCCAGGTCTTGTTAATCTTGATTTTGCAGATTTAAAAACAGTTATGAAACGCGGTGGAGTTGCAATGATTGGCCTTGGAGAAGCAGAGGGAGAAAACAAAGCAGTAAACGCAGTAGTAGAAGCACTTAACTCGCCTTTACTTGAAGTAGACATATCTGAAGCAACCGGTGCACTAGTAAATGTAACTGGTGGAGAAGATATGACTATCTCAGAAGCAGAACGAGTGGTAGAAGAAATCTATTCACGTGTCGATCCAAATGCAAGAATTATTTGGGGTACAACAATTGATCCAAATCTTAAAAGAAACATTCGTGCAATGCTAGTAATAACTGGTGTAAAATCAAAACAAATACTTGGCCCTGCTCAGAAAAGTTTTGAGAACAAAGAATACGGAATTGATTTTGTAGCATAAAAATTAGGTTTTTGATTGTTTCACCAAAAACCTATCCTATATTTACTAAAAAAAACCAAAATTTTAGTATAATCTATATTAACTATACACACCTACATTATTACTTTTTATCTGAAGGATTTATAAGAGGTTAATTATTTCAAGATTGTTATTTAGAGAGGGTCAATAGAATGAGTAAAAAGACATTGGAAAAAAATAAAACAGTTATAATGTCAGATAAATATTTAAGTGAATCAGGTGTCCAAGGCGGAAAGGTAGTAGGAGAACACTTAGCATTAGGCTCATTTATCGTAGGGATACCATTTTTTATTATCGGGATGATTACACTTTTTAGCATTTTTTTTGATTTTTTTTCTACAAATACAGCTGTTATAATTGCAGCATTTTTGGTTACAGCTATTGGTTTGTTGTTAATTATTGGCGGGTATTTTATTTATAGAGATAAACACGTTAAAAATTAAATTTACCCTATTTAGCTTTACTATCATTCTTATTTCATATAGAAACTAAAATACTGGTAATTAACAAGTTTTGTATGTTTTTTTCGTTACGTTTTCCTACAATTTAAATATCGTCTTCTACAAATTATTTTTTATTGAAAAACTATGGAATTGCAGTTGATGGAGGAAAAGATGATTAGTGTTGAAATTGAGCTATATAGATATGAAATAGTAATGTTTATCAATTGCATTGAGGCAGCAATTGATACAAAACATGTAATTGGAAAAGATGCTAAAAGAGTAAAAGAAATTAAACAACGGTTATGTAACTATCTATAAAAAACTAGTTTTATCCTCAACTATTGATAAGCTATGTATTAGAATAAGAATTAATGAGATAAAAATCAGTTCAAGTGGAATACAGAAAAAAACAAATTAAATAATTTAGATTTTATTTCAAATTATTAGAAATCGGTATCTGAAAAATATGTCTAATTTTAAAGGCTTTTCCCAAGATATATGACTTGATTGAAGAAGGCATTATCTTTATATATAACTATTTATTTGACCCATTTGCTTATTATGAGGTGTACATAAGTGAAATTATTCAAAAGAAAAAAAAACTACGATTCAGATAAAACCTTCATGGAAAGAGCATGGGACTTACAAAACAACTTAGAAGCAAAAAGAAATAGAATAGGCAAAGGTAAATACGGTAGAGTCCTAAAAATGGCTCGTAAACCTACAAACGAAGAATATATAAAAACTTCAAAAATTACTTTTGTAGGAATTCTTCTTATCGGAGGTCTCGGGTTTTTAATATTTTTAATAGTTACAGAAGTAGCTCCTTGGATAGCAAGTATGCTTGGACTTTAAAAAGGTGTATAATCATGGGTGAATCAGATTTAGAAGATACTGCTGAAGAAAAAACAAAGATTATCTCAGTTAAAACTCAGGTGGGAAAAGAGCAAAATACAGCAGATCTTATAAATAGCAGAGCAGACAAATCAAAAATACAAATCCCCTCAATTCTTGTAACTCCAGAATTACGTGGTTATTTATTTTTAGAAAGCTATGATAAAGAAAGAATTAAAGACATGATAAAAACAGTTTCATATGCTAGAAATATGCTAGAAGGAGACATCCCTATTGAGCAAATTGAGCATTTCTTGGTTCCTGCTTCAGCTGTTGCAAAAATTTCAGAGGGTGATGTCGTAGAAATGGTATCCGGTCCTTTCCGCGGGGAAACAGCAAAAGTAACTCACATTGATGATACCAAAGAAGAAATCACAGTCGAGTTGTTCGAATCAGTGGTTCCAATTCCTATAACTGTCCGTGGAGAACAAGTAAGAGTAATCAAAAGAAAAGAAGAAGAAAAGAAAAAAGAAAGCTAAAAGGAGGCTTAAATAAATATGGCAGAGAAAATAGAAGCACTTGTT
>MUGC01000135.1 GCA_002900535.1 Thermoplasmata archaeon M9B1D
GCATAACAGGAAAGACAATGGCAATCCAATGAATAGCGGATCAAGCATGTTGATCATGTAGTTATCAGTGATTGATTTACCTATTAGCTCTGGTGCTGTTTTGTAATAAATTGCAATATACCAAAACATTGAAAAAATAAATCCGCCAAGCATTCCAGCCCATGCGCCAGCTCTGCTTATCTTCTTCCAGTATAACATGAGAGTATATGGTGCTAGAAATGTTACAGCCATTAATCCAAAGAAAAACGCTGTCATAACTGCTACAACATCTGGTGGATTGAGCGATATTATTAGTGTAGCAATAATAATACCAATTGTTGCAATTCTTGTTATAAGTATTGATTTTTCTTCAGATCCTTTCTTATTCATACCTTTTTCATATACGTCTCTGCCAATTGATGCACCTGCTGTATGAAACAGTGCACTTGCAGTTGACATAGCAGCAGCGAGTATTGCAAATAAAAATAAGAATACAAACCAAGTTGGGAATAATTCATTAACTATCTGAGGTATTACCAGATCTTGAGAGCCAGGAAAAAACAAGTTATTTTGATCCATTAAAACATTTGCTAGAGGACCTATGCTGAATGCTGTGAATGTCATTAAAAGTATGAAAATACCACCATATGGAACTGCTTTTTTCAATGCTTTTTCACTTTTTGCAGATAGATATCTAATAACAAGTTGAGGTTGAGCAAGTACTCCAATTCCAACACCAAATATTAAAGTCAATAACACAAAGAATGGTTTTGATAGAAAGGGAGGCATTGAAGTAAGACCATTTGGTGCAAGAGTTGCAGCTGGTGAGTTTATCCCACTTGTAGCACCTGCCACTTTAAAAGTATAAGTTGTTCCTAAATCAAAATCATTATGAGACAAAGTTACCATTGTATAATTATTATTCCATGTTTCTTTCCAGCCTCCAGGATCAGGAGAACAAGTATATGTAAATGAACTAGGCGCTGTTTTATGTGTAAAAACAATAATAACACTTTGGTCAATGCTAATGTTTGTAGCACCATCTCTTGGAGTATATGCTGATATTTTGTAACCGCCATTTTGCATATCAATACTATAAAGATCAGAGTCTTCAATTAGAGGATTACCTGTTGTAAAATTCCATTGGTTTGAAAGCGCCCCTTCTTCAAGAGATATACCTAAATCAATTGGATTCATATCTGCTGCTGCTTCATGAGCAGGGCCAATTCCTCCTAGCATTCCATAGATTCCAACTGTAAGGATTATCATTCCAACAACCATAAGCACCCCTTGAATTGCATGAGTCCACATAACTGCATATAGTCCACCTACAATAAGATAGACTCCGACAACTATTGTAAAAATTATAACGCAAATTTCGTAGGAAATTCCAAATGTTGCAACAAAAAGGGAGGATATTGCTAAAAACACAGCAGAGGTATATGCAACCATAAAAACAGCTATAATCAAACCAGATGCCGCTTGAAATCTTGTTGATTTAAATCTGCGCCCAAGAATTTCTGGAAGTGTTACTGCTTTTAACGAAAGACCCATCTTACGTGTTCTAAATCCATAAAAGATAAATGCAATTAGAATTCCTACTAAAATATTAAGAAATGCAAGCCATAAGAGCCCATGACCAAAAAGTGATGCAGCGCCTGAAAAACCGATGAGAGCGACAGCGCTTATAAAAGTTGCACCATATGAAAAAGCAATTATTACAGAACCCATCTTTCTTCCGGCTACAAAGTAGTCCTCTGCTGTTTTAGTTTTCTTATATCCAAAAAAACCAATTATACCAAAAAGGCCTGCAAATAAAGCCATGAATATTGCAAAATAAATGGGATCCATCATTTATTCTTAACCTCCTTTTTTTTAGCAGGCTTTTTTCTCTCATAATCTTTTTTGAAATATTCATTATAAAGTCCATAAAGAACGCAGAAAATTGCAACAAGTATCGTTCCAATCCATGCAGTAAACACCCATGGGTCCATTCCAAGTATCATACTCATAATTTTTTTCCTCCCAGAATACTCTTATAATTTTAAGTGGAAAACCTGTAATCTAATTTATATCTTTCTTAATTTTCTGTAGAAATAGTTATAATATAATATTATATTCTGCCCGCCATAGGAAGAGCCATCATGCCAAAAGAATTCTGGGACTCTAAAACAGAAACAATGCCTTTGAAAGAACTTAAAGATTTACAGTTGAAAAGATTGAAAAAATTAATTCAGTATGTATATAACAATAATCAATTTTATAACAAAAAACTCAAAGAAGCAAATGTTAAACCTGCAGATATTAAAACACTCAAAGATATTGAAAAACTTCCTTTTTTAACAAAGCAAGATCTTCGTGAGTATTATCCATTTGGTCTTGTCTGCACTAAAATCGAAGACATCGTAGAGGTTCACGCATCATCTGGAACCACGGGTAAACCAGTAGTAGGACCTTATACAAAGAATGATGTAGATTTATGGGGGGAAGTAATGGCTCGATCCCTTTATGCAAACGGTCTTAGGAAAAATGATATTTTGCAAAATTCCTATGGATACGGGCTTTTTACAGGTGCTCATGGTTTTGAAAAAGGTGCGCAAAAAATTGGTGCTATGGTTGTAACAATTTCCTCTGGAAACACTAAAAGACAGATCAATGTTATGAAAGATTTTGGTTCGACTGCTATTGCCTGCACACCCTCTTATTCGCTTTATATGGCCGAGGTTGCAGAAGAAATGGGATTTGATCCAAAAACTGATTTTAAGCTAAAAATTGGATGTTTTGGTGCCGAAGCTTGGAGCGATGAAATGAGAAAAAACGTTGAGAAACGTTGGGGTATAACTGCACATGAACATTATGGCCTTACAGAAATTATAGGTCCTGGAGTGGTTTCCGAGTGTAAAGAAAAAAAACTTCATATTAATGCTGATCACTTTCTTACAGAAGTAATTAGCCCTGATACAGGTGAAACTCTTGAACCTGGTAACGAGGGCGAACTTGTTTTTACAACTCTTACAAAAGAAGCGTTTCCGGTACTTAGATTCAGAACTAGAGATCTTGCAGTGTATTATGAAGAATCCTGCAATTGCGGTAGAACACATCCTTTAATGTCACGAATTAAAGGGCGTTCTGATGATATGTTGAAAGTAAAAGGCGTAATTGTTTTTCCATCTCAAATTGAATCAGCGCTTATGAAGATAGAGGGAATAAGTGATAACTATCAGATTGTTAAAACCAAAAAAGGTGATATAACCTCGCTTTCAGTTGAAGCTGAACCAACAGAAGATAGATGGAAGCAAGGTAAACTTGATTCTTTTGAAAAACAAGCAGAAGATGAAATCTACAGTATCTTAAATTTGCATGTACCTGTTAAAGCAATAGAGCCGAAAACTATTCCACGAAGCACTGGTAAAGCAAAAAGAGTGATTGAAAGATAAAGTTAGGATATTAAGATGCTAGAGTTTCTTGACACTTCTATTAAATTTATTTCAGGATTAAATACAATCCCTTGGATTCTAATAGGTTTTGTTCTAACAATAATATTCTCAAAACTATTTGGAGAAGAGTACATAAACAAAGCTATGAGGAAAAACGCTTTAATTCTTCTATTTGTTTTTGTTCCATTACTACTATTTCGAATCCTTCTAAATGTTGATTTTAGAATAAACGAGATAATTTTTACTATAACATGTTTTGTAATAATTTCACTAATGTATGTTCTTGCATATTTTTTTGCTATGTATAAATCAAAAAAAATGAATATATCTGGAAAAGACAAGTGGAAGTATATCAAAACAGTTTTAACCAACCAGGGTAGAAGCTCTGCATTTGTTGGAGGGATGATGTTAATTATTGCAGAGTGGCAGGTTCAGGTTTTAATTTACATGATTGTCGGAGCTGTATTTTTATTTGCAATAATTCCTTTGGTTTTATCAATACTTCATAAAAAAGAAATAGAAAATATAAAAGAAGAAAAAATCCAGGCTCTACCATGGCATCTAAAAATATTTCCGTTATATCTA
>MUGC01000136.1 GCA_002900535.1 Thermoplasmata archaeon M9B1D
ATTTCACAGATTACAGAACTTGTTAGAAGCAAAAGAGGAACAGCTTCACGAAGAATAATTAGAGAAAGATTAAAAGAACTAGAAGAAAATAAAATTGTAAAAAAACAACAAAAAGGATCTATTTATGTTTATAGCCTAACCGATAAAGTGATCAAAAAATGGTCACAAATGCTCGGTTTTAATATATAAAATGACCAGCGTAACATATGTTTGAGAATAAAAATATGGAGGAAAAAAGAAATGAACAAACATGATGAAAAAATGCCAGACCCCGAAAAAATAAAAGAAATATTGGATGTAGTAGGTGAAAAAATTCCAGGACTTTTAAAAGAGTTAAGTGGCCTTTTATATAGTCCACAAAGTGCAAAACAATATGCTGAGGCTGCCGCAATTTTTTATAAAGAGTTAAAAAAAGCTGGAATGACAGATGAGCAGGCATATGAACTTACAAGCCAATATTTATCAACTCTAAATCTCGGGAAAATGATGAGAAACGTTGGAGAACATCATCATAACGATTAAAAGTAAAAAAAAGACGGTATAAAAAATGAACATAAATGATGAAGATGAAAGGAAAGTAGGAGGAATAAAATTATTTGGTCTACTACTTCCCAAAATACCATCTTTAATGTTTAAATTAAGCGGTACTCTACTAAGATTTAAAACCCAAGCAAATAAAGCAGGTAGAGTCTTTAAAAAAGAACTGGTAAAACAAGGTTTAGATGAAGAAACAGCTGAAGAGTTAAAAGAAATATACTTGGAAGGAAGCCATATAAGACAATATCTAACAAATATGAGATAAAAATGAGAATATGGGACTTGCCAGTAGAAAAATTATGCAAAAATCATCTTTTAGGCGAGCATAGAGAACTTCATGCGATTTGGAATATTATATCGCAAGATAAAAAAGGGTATTCAAAACACCCTGAAACAAAACGCTGGAAAGGAAAGCTTAAAGCATTATATATAAGACATGAAGAATTAGTAACTGAAATGAAAAAAAGAGGATACAATCATAATAGCCCTCTAGACGCACGTTTAGCTGTAGGGAAAGAAACTCAGGATGAATGCGTTGATTCTATCGACACGCAGATTAAAATTCTTAAAAATAAAATGTGTAAATGTGAATTATAGGTAAATGATAAAAAGAATATTTGTTTTACTTATCTTTATATGATTAGGGGAGGATTCCGAAATATTGGGTTTCAAACCTTCTATATTTCCAGAGAAAAATCTAATTGCCCTTTTATCCCTGAAATCATTAAACTTTGTAAAAATCTTAAAAAATTAGGTATAATTGATGAAAAATCATCATTAGTTTTAAGCCTAAGATATGGAAAAAGAGTTTTAATTACTTCTGGAGTTGAAGATTTTTCTAATATTAAACAAGATGAATTATTAGAAATTGTTGATTATGATCCTTTAAAAAATAATTTATTAGTATTAGGTCCTGGGGAACCAAGATTAGAAACATCTGTTCATTGGATGATTCATCATGCTAGAAATGAAATAAATGTTGTTATTCAGTTTAACGAAAAATCAATTGTTGAAAGAATAAGTAATATAATCACTACAACAGAGCATGTCTTTCCTGTTGGATCGATTGAGCAAATTAAGGAGATTCTGAAAAATCTTTGCAATAGTAAGATAGTGGTTGTTAAAAAACAAAGCGTTATTTTTGTTGGAAAAAGCTTAGAAGAAGTAAAAAATCAGATTATTAAAACCTTCGAGGAGTTAAAATGAAGATAAATGGTAAAGATGCAAGAGCTTTATGGTTTGAAAAAGGTGCGATAAAGTTTATTGATCAACGTAAACTACCATATAAACTAGAATATTATATCGCAAAAAACGTTGATGAATGCGCATTTGCAATAAAAGATATGGTTGTTCGTGGTGCACCAGCAATCGGTGCTACTGCAGTATATGGCATGGTTCTTGGTATTAATGATGTTAAAAAAACAGTTGAAACTTTAAGAAAAACTCGTCCCACTGCATATGATTTATTTTATGCAATCGATTACATGAAAGAAAAAATAAAAGATGGTGTAGATCCTTTAAAAGCAGCAAATAATTATGTTGAAGACATTATTGATAGATGTCGTAAAATTGGTGAACATGGAGCACCTCTTATAAAAGATGGTATGAAAATTTTGACCCATTGTAATGCTGGCGCCCTTGCAACAGTTGATTGGGGAACAGCATTAGCACCTTTCCGTATTGCACATAAAATTGGTAAAAAATTTTTTGTATTTGCAGATGAAACAAGACCTCGCTGTCAAGGTCTTTTAACTGATTGGGAGCTTGAACAAGAAGGCATTCCTCATGCAGTAATTGCTGATAATGCTGCAGGATATTTTATGAAAAATGGAGAAATTGACCTAGTTATTACTGGTGCGGATAGAATTGCAAAAAATGGCGATTTTGCAAATAAAATCGGTACATATGAAAAAGCAGTTCTTGCTCGTGAAAATGATATTCCTTTTTATGTTGCAGCGCCAGTTAGCACTTTTGATAAAAGTATAAAATCTGGCGATGAAATAATAATTGAGGAAAGAGGAAGAGAAGAATTAGCTGTAGTAAACAATTATAAGATTATGCCAGAGTATACAAAGATCCGCAATCCTGCATTTGATATAACTCCTCATAAGTACGTAAAAGGTTACATAACAGAGAGAGGAGTGTTTGAAAAACCCTCTTTTTAAAAATAAAATCCATGTTTAAGATCATAGAAAAACTCTACAATTGTATAAATTTACAAAAAAAAATAATTTTATAAATAGTTCATTATGTTAATTATCAAAAAGTTATTTTTTAGTAGGTTTTTTGGAAGAACAATTAGAATTTAAGCAAAGCTCCCAAGCACGTTTACCTTTAGCTTTAATCCTAACAACAGGAGCATTACATTTTTCACAAACCTTACCTGTTGAAAAAACACCACCAAATTGAGGAAGAGAATAAGTATTATTACAGTTAGGATAACCCGTACAACCAACAAAACGTTTACCCTTCTTAGAATTACGAATAATCATATCTTTCCCACATATAGGGCACTTACCAATAGTATTTTCTTCACGCTGTGCATCCTTAATGCTAGTCTTGATTTTATCCCTTTCTTTTTCTAATGAACTCATTACTTCACTTAGCATCTTACGCGATTCTGCTACGGTCTCTTTCAAAGATTTTTTACCTTCAGAAATAGAATCCATATCTTGTTCAAGAGTTGCAGTCATACGAGGTTTAACAACTTCACAATCATCAAGAGCATCAATTACTGCAATAGCTGTCGGAGTAGGAGCAAGAGGAGACAAAGTAATATATCTACGAGAGTAAAGTTTACTTATAATTTCATGACGAGTACTTTTTGTTCCCAAAGAAAGCTGCTCCATTTTAGCAATTAGAGAACCCTGAGTAAATCTAGCAGGAGGTTTTGTTTTATCTTCTATAAAAGAAATTTTAGTAACATCTATCTTTTCATTTTTTATTAGTTCAGGTAAAACATTCTTTTTTTCTCTAAAATAAGTATATATATTACGCCAATTAGGTTCAATTAAACGATAACCATCTGCTTTAAACTCTTCATTTGAAATATCAAACAAAGCGGAAACATTTTCTGAAATTGCATCCTTTGCCAACGTTGCAAGAAAACGCCTAACAACCAGTTCATAAATTCTTGCAGAGTCCCCTTCAAGCTTTTTACCAGCTGGAACGCCTACAGGATGTATTGGAGGATGATCAGTTGTTTCTTTTTTGCCACGAATAGGATGACTGCGTCCATTACTTATAACTTCCTGCACTTCCTTTGAAAAGTTAGAATTCTTAAGTTTTTCTAAAATACCTTTAATGTTCAAAGAGCGAGGATAAACAGTATTATCAGTTCGAGGATAAGAAATCAACCCAGACATATACAATTCTTCAGCAATACTCATTGCCCTAGACGCAGAGATTCTCAGGTAAGATGCAGATTCAAGAAAAGTAGTAGTACTAAAAGGGGGAGGA
>MUGC01000137.1 GCA_002900535.1 Thermoplasmata archaeon M9B1D
TAAAGGGTTTTAACAGTGCAAGAGCCATCACAGCTCCAGGTATTATTGCTGATACCGTCATTCCTGCATAAAGACCTAGATAAGCATTTGCTGCCCCAAGAACTATTGCTAGAAAAATTCCTACAAGCACTGCTTTTATTGTAAGCTCAGGAATGATTTTATCTGCAGGTATAAATGATTTGAAATCTTCTCTATTATTCATTTCTACTCTGATATTAATTTTATCAATATATATATTTATTTATAAAAAATAAATTATTAACTAAATAAAAAATGTAAGGCTTTAATATAAAAAATGGATACTAGAATCAGTAGTTTGGGTAGGATTTCATGGGGACAAAATATTCTATAGATGCAAAAAAGAACGCTGGCAAAGATGAAAGAATTAAAGTGTTAGAAGAAAAACTAAATCAAACAGAAAATAAACTTAATGAGCTAAATAGAAATTTAGAACAAAAAGTAATAGAAAGAACAGTTGAAATAAATCGGTTATTAAGAAATAAATCAAAATTTATTGATAACCTAAGCCATGATTTGTCAACTCCGATTACACCGCTAATCTCCCTATTACCAATAATAAAAGAAGAAATCACTAAACCTAAAACAAAGGAACTAGTGGACATCTGCATTCGCAATGTAGAATACATTAAGAGAGTTATTAATAACTCAAGAGAACTTGCAGATATTACTGCAACAGATCTTATTTTTAAAAAAGAAAATTTATATGAAATAATAAATGAACTTAAGAAAAAATACGATGTTGTTTTCAAAAGTTACAATACAAAAGTTCAAAACAACATCCAACAGGATTTAATTGTTAAAACAGATAAAAATCGTCTTTTACAGCTTTTTGATCATGTAACATCAAATGCGATAAACAGTATGCCCGAAGGAGGAACTTTAACTTTTGAGACTAAAAATGTCAAAAAGGACTCAGGGGTCTTTATACAGGTGTCGATAAAAGATACCGGCGTTGGTTTAACAAGGGAGCAAACAGATCGTTTATTTGATGAGTTTTATAAAACAGACGACACTAGACATAAACTTGATTCAACAGGTCTTGGTCTTTCGATTTGTAAGCAAATTGTTGAAAAACATGGTGGGAAAATCTGGGCAGACAGCCATGGAAAGGGAACCGGAACAACAATTTATTTTACAATCCCTTCAAAAGATGTCGTTTTTGATAGAAGTTTCTAGGAAGAAAGAAAGAGTTTAAATAATAGATCTTTATTTCGCCAGTTTGGGCGAGGCTAAAATTTATGCTAAATGAATTAGAGAAAAATATAAATGGACCACGTTTTGGTAAATTGGAACTTATTGACAGAGAACTTTTTTATATCTCATTTAACACAAGGGATAACTAAGCGATACCTGCGATTAAATTTTGGATGGCATCAAAAAAACCTAACAGATCTAATCCAAAAAAGATAACAAGGAATACAATTACAATAATTAGTATTTTTATTGCAAATTTAATAATTTTCCAGATTAAAAGTACTGCTATTATTACTATTAAAAACACAAGCCATAACGGTATCGCATATCCAAATAGAGTTATACCTAGTATTTCCATATCTTATAGCCAAGTGTGAAACTGTTATGTGCCATATAATGTTTTTTGAAAAAATAATTTTATTTTTAATCCAAATATTCTAAAATGAAGTAGTCTATTACGTTTTTGTGTTTATTAAAAATCAATTTATAAAACCTGATTCTGTTGAAAGAAGGGAGTATCAGATTAATATTGCGGAGTCTGCAAGTAAAAAAAATACTTTAGTTGTTCTTCCAACAGGCCTTGGTAAAACTCTAATTGCTCTGTTTTTGATTGCAAAAGAACTTGAAAAAAAGGATTCTAAAATCTTATTTTTAGCACCAACAAAACCTTTGGTGTTTCAACATGCTCATTTTTTAAATGATCTTTTAACAATTGATGATAAATCGATAATTGCATTTACGGGCGAGGTTTCTCCCAGTAATCGTAGAGAGCTGTGGAAAAACGCTAAAATTATTGTTTCAACCCCTCAGGTTGTTCAAAACGATCTTTTATCAAAAAAATTTGATTTAAAAGATATTTCTTTTATTATTTTTGATGAAGCGCATCATGCTGTTGGAGATTACGCCTATGTATTTTTGTCAGAGATCTACAGAAAACAGCGCGAAAAACGTTTAATACTTGGAATTACAGCATCGCCCGGAAACGATCTTTCTAAAATCCTAGAGGTTAGTAAAAATCTTGACATTACAAACATTGAAATTAGGACAAAATTTGACCATGATGTTAAACCATATGTTCACGATTTGAAAATTGTTTGGAAGGAGATATCACTTCCACAGGAATTTTCATACACTATTCAGCTTCTAAGAAAGGCTTTATCTTCACGTTTAAAAAAGTTAAAGGAAATTGGTGCTATTGATAGCGCCTCATTATCTTTGATTAATAAAACAAAGCTACTTGAGGCTCAGAAAAAGATACAGAGCGCGATTCGAGCAAACCCTAAACCACATAAAGCTTTTTTTCAATCTGCACAAATCCAAAGTGAAGCAATGAAAATTCATTATGCCTTAGAACTCATTCAAACACAGGGTGTAAACTCGCTTAGAAATTACTTCCAGAGAATGGGAAAAGAAGCTAGCATTAAGGGCAGTACTAAATCTTCAAGATCTATTATTTCTGATCATAATATACTTGAAGCGATAGCATATATTAAATCTGTTAATATTGAGCATCCTAAAGTTGATGAAGTAATAAATATTGTTAAAACACAACTAAGCCAAAATAAGAATTCGAAAATTATTGTTTTTACTCATTATCGTGATACCTCTGCGTATATTTGTAACGAACTTGAAAAAATTCAAAATGTAAAACCTGCTCGATTCATCGGTCAGACAATAAAAGAAGGAGATAAAGGTCTTTCACAGAAAGAACAAGCAATAATTATTAGAAAGTTTAAAGAAGACGAATATAACGTTTTGATTGCAACATCTGTTGCTGAAGAAGGTCTTGATATTCCTTCTTGTGACCTTGTTGTTTTTTATGAGCCGATTCCTTCTGAAATTCGTGCTATTCAACGTAGGGGCAGAACAGCTCGTAAGATGGCTGGAAAAGTAATTATTCTTATAACAAAAGGTACACCTGATGAAGGTTATTATTGGTCTGCAAAAAGAAAAGAAAAAAGGATGAAATCTGAGCTAGAATTAATCCGTAATAAACTGACAAAGAGATTTGAAGATGCTTGCTCAATTTGTAATCAGGAACAAGGTTTTAAATCTAATCAAAAAACTCTTGTTGATTTTGAGAAAAAAAAGGATAACGTAAAAATAGTTGTTGATAACCGTGAGTATCGCTCAAATGTTGTAAAGCATTTAACTATTAAAGGAATAGATATTGAACCTCATCAGCTTGATGTAGGGGATTATATACTATCAACAAGAATTGGAGTTGAGAGAAAAAATGTTGATGATTTTCTGGAATCACTTATTAGTGGCAAACTTTTTAAACAGATATCTCAACTGCGTGATTCATATTCCAGACCGGTATTAATATTAGAAGGAGAAAATTTACTTACAAAACGTAACATTTCACATAATGCAATTTTTGGAAGTATTTCATCGATATCAGTTGATTTTGGGATTCCAGTCCTTATGACTAAAGATGAGATGGAAACCGCAGATCTTTTAAAGGTTATTGCCACACGTGAGCAAAAAAGGGATAATAAAGTAGTAGCAGTGAGAGGTGAAAAACCTCAGATGTCGCTAAAAGAGCGGCAGCAATACTTAATAGAAGGTCTTCCAAATGTTTCAGCGATTCTTGCAAAACGTCTTTTAACGTATTTTGGAAGCGTGAGAGGTATTTCAAATGCCTCGAAAGAAGAACTTATGCAGGTTGCAGGTGTTGGAAAAGGTATTGCAACAGAGATAATTAAAGTATTAAATTCTGATTATTTTGAGTGAAATAATTAAATCCCCAAAATATTTAAATTAATTACCGTG